>JAJXZC010000740.1 GCA_021780275.1 Pseudomonadota bacterium | reverse complement strand
GGGTGGGACGACCGAAGCGAATGCGCTGGCCGCGCGGCTCGACGGCGACGTGCGGTTCGATCCTATTTTCTCGCTCGCTGGTCGAACAAAGGCGTCGACTTTGCCTGGTATTCGTTGCCGAATTGGCGGCTTTGGCGGCCCAAAGGGCCTCGCCGAGTTTTTGCGCGATGAAGCGATTGATGTGCTGATCGACGCGACGCATCCGTTTGCCGAGCATATGTCCGCGCACGCCGTTGCGGCGGCGTTCGTCACAAAGACGCCTCTGGCCGTCTTCGGCCGTAACGCTTGGACTCCCTCGCCTGGGGATTGCTGGCGTAACTTTGCCAGTGCCGCCGCCGCTGCGCGCGGACTTGGCAGAAATCCGCGCCGCGTTTTTCTGACTCTGGGACGACTGCAGCTCGCAGCTTTCGAGGCGGCGCCTCAACACGACTACCTCATCCGGACCATCGATACACCGGAGCCCATGCCCGGCCTGCCGTACCATCGGCTTATCCTTGCGAGAGGCCCCTTCAGCTTTGATGACGAGTTGGAGTTGATGCGCGAGGCTCGGATTGAAGTTCTCGTATCCAAGAACAGCGGCGGCGACGCGACGCGCTCCAAACTTGACGCTGCCCGCGCGTTGGGCATCGACGTGATGCTCATCAGTCGCCCGCAAAATGCGGACGCGATGACGTTCGATACAGTTGAAGCCGTGTTGAACTTTCTTGAGCAGCAGCTTCATCGCCTTGCCTCGCAGCTGCGCGGCGAGTAAATCCAGCAACTCCCATCACTGCGCTCGATGCGGCGCGTTTCGCGCGAACCGATTAGCACAAGCGTGCTCATGTCCACGACAGAGGGATCCGCCGCGGCAAGTGTCGTGACCTCGATCCGCTCGTCGGGGCGGCTTACGGCACGTCCAAACACGACAATGGTCTCAGCCGGCCTCAACCCGCGTAGCAGCGCGAAGGCGTCGTGAATAAGGTCCGGTCTTGCCTTAGATGCGGGATTATAGAGCGCCAAAACAAAATCGGCGCCGGCCGCGGCGGTAAGCCGACGCGCAATCGCGCTCCACGGCTTGAGATTATCTGAAAGTGACACGACAGCGAAATCGTGCCCGAGCGGAGCGCCCAATCGCGCCGCGACCGCCAGCATCGCCGACACGCCGGGATAGACTTCGATATCCAGGGCGCGCCAGCGGGGATCCCCTTGTTCGACCGCTTCGAAAACCGCTGCCGCCATCGCGAAAACGCCGGGATCTCCACCGGAGACGACGGCTACGTTTGCGCCGCCGAGCGCGAGGTCAAGTGCGGCCCTCGCCCGATCGAGTTCGACGCGATTGTCACTGGCATGCCGACTTTGCCCAGGCAACGTTGGTAAACGATCAAGATAAGGACCGTAGCCGACGATATCGCTGGCCCGACGGACGACGGCGTCTGCTTCGAAAGTCATCAAGTCATGCGGCCCTGGCCCTAAACCAACGATAGCGAGACGTCCCGCGCTCATGGCCGCCGCCCTCTTCCAGGAATCAGGATCAGCGAAAAGTATGGCGCGTCATCATCGGTTTTATCGGCGAGTTTCGTAACCTTCTCGCCCGGCATGGTTCCGCGCTCGACATAAATGGCGCGTTGGAGAAGACCCGCCCGGGAGATCGCCGCACGTGCTTTCGAGAAATTACTGCCGAGCTTCATCACCACGGCCGCGTCGGTATTGTTGAGCCGAGCGGCGAGTTCATCCTCCGGCAATGTCGCCGGAAGAACTGTCAAAATATCATCACCCCAGGTAATCGGCTCTTGTGAGGATCCCCAGCACCCGGTCATCCCGGTGACGCCCGGCACGATCGTTACCTCAAAGCGCTCGCGCAACCGGACGTGTATATGCATAAATGAGCCATAAAACAGCGGGTCCCCTTCGGCGAGTAACGCTACGTCTCGGCCAGCGTCGAGGTGCGCCGATAGCGCCTTGCATGAGGTTTCATAAAATGCACGCAACGTTTCGACATAGACGGGACTATCGAATCGTGCCTCGCTCGTCATCGGATAATAAAGCGGTAGTTCCGTCTGTTCCCGCGACATCCAGCAGTCAGCGATTTCTCGCGCATTTCCGCGACGCCCGCCCTTCGCAAAAAACGCGACTACCGGCGCCGATTTGATCGCCTTAACCGCTTTCACGGTCAAAAGCTCGGGATCGCCGGGTCCGAGGCCGACGCCGATGAGTTTGCCGGCGCTCATTCCCGGCTACTCGCAAGTGCGTTGATCGCGGCAACCGTCATAGCGCTGCCGCCGCGGCGCCCTCGTGCGATAAGAAACGGCACACGCGCGAATGCCATCAATGCCTCCTTCGATTCACTTGCGCCGACAAAGCCTACCGGCATGCCGATAATCGCTGCCGGTAACGGCCACCCAGACTCGAGAAGCTCGAGGAGTCGATATAGCGCCGTAGGCGCGTTGCCGATGGCGACGACAGCGCCACGGATCTGATCTTTCCAGAGGTCTAGCGCGGCTGCCGACCGCGTATTGCCGATCTGGGCCGCGCGCGCAGGAACGGAAGACTCCGCGAGCGTGCAGATCACGGGATTCGCCGCGGGCAGCCGCGCGCGCGTAATTCCGCTTGCGATCATCTTTGCATCGCAGAGGATAGGCGCGCCGCCGTCCAAAGCTTCGCGCGCTGCGTCTACAAAACCTGGCGAAAAAATGAGATCGGCCGCCGCCTCCACTTGGCCGCTCGCGTGAATAACGCGCACAGCGACCGGCGCCTCGTCGGTGGAGAACTTCGTGAGATTGGCCTCTTCGCGGATAATTGCGAAGGAGCGGCGGTAAATCTCTGCGCCGTCACGAACATAAGAGTAAGTCATCGCGCCAATATCTTCTTAGGTAATTTGGCCGCTGACGCATCGTCCCCGCGCGAAAAAATTTCTGCCGAAGTGCGCACCATTGCTGGCGATGATTTTTGTCGGAATTTTATTGTGCTCGACGCTGCCATTCTTGTGCTCCGATCATTCAACGCGGGGTGAATGACCGGTGCCCGAAGCGCGCGGTGCGGCGCAATGGCACAGCGGAACTCTTCGCTCGGAACACCCCGCCCGATACGAAACGGTCAAGAAACGACGGGAGGTCTCCTGGCTCACGGCTCGACGCCTTTGTCACCCGCCTTCCCAGACCGCAGCTATCGCGGAAATCCAGTGGCTATGGGTGACGGCTCGCCGCTCACAGTTGCGGGGGCAGCTGCGGCTTAGGACCAAGGTCCATTCCGCATTCCCTGTTCCCTTCCGAAGAAGGACCGTCATCAACATCTTGCCATCACGCACACCTGTTGTCAAAAAAGCGTGGCAACCGGTGGTGCGTTCATTTGAGATTATCTGTCTGGGTGGCTCTCGTCACCGCATAGCCCCCGTCAGGCGTTGAAACCAAGATGTCAAAAGTGCAGACAGGAAGCGAATTATGACGAGCGCACGCCGTTTAATGTTTCAAGGGACGGGGTCAGATGTCGGCAAATCGCTGATCGTCGCTGGGTTGGCGCGTGCGTACCGCCGGCGTGGCCTCGCCGTTACTCCGTTCAAACCGCAAAACATGTCAAACAATGCCGCGGTAACAATCGACGGGGGTGAAATCGGCCGCGCTCAGGCACTGCAAGCACGCGCCGCCGGCGTCGCGCCGAGCGTGCATATGAATCCAGTGCTGCTAAAGCCGCAAAGCGAGACCGGCGCCCAGGTCGTGGTGCAAGGACGTGTCCTTGGGACGGCAAAGGCGCGCGAATATCAAAGCTGGAAGC
>JAJXZC010000183.1 GCA_021780275.1 Pseudomonadota bacterium | reverse complement strand
CCTTACGCGACCGGCTTGCCCCCTTCTAACCTTATGCGCGTTGTCCTCACGGTAGAGCTGACCGACGAGCCCGCGGAGGCCGACCAAGACGGTGTTAACTACCCCCTCATGGACGGCACGAATTTCGATACCCAGAAACGACAAGCGCTTATGGATCCCCGCCAGATCCTCCATGTCGCGAGAAAGGCGATCCAGGGCCTCGACGATAACGACATCAAATACGCGTTCGCGCGCCTGGTCCATCAGTCGAAGCAGCCCGTCACGTCCGAGAATGGACCCCCCAGACCGTGCACGATCATCAAATGTCGCAACGACCTGCAGGCCTTCGCGTTCAGAATAGTTCCTGCACAATGAGACTTGATCTTCGATCGAACGTTCATCTTGGAGGTCGGTCGAGAACCGAGCGTAAATTGCAGCACGATTCATCTTGCGAGGCCTTCTTGGCTTGCTCACGCGCATGATCTTCGCGCGCCGCTTGGCGTGCGAGGACGCGTGCAAGCCGCAGAATCGCCTTATCCGGCTCGCACCGCAAGAATTGTTTTTCCGTTCTCACGGACATACCGCCGAGGCTTCACGAGCAGGCGTCAGTGGGTCGCGCTTCATCGTTCGCGGACGATGCATTGGCCGGTGTCATGCGAAAAGCCGACAAGCCCGCTGGTCGAAGAAACGGATAGATTGGCGCACTAATCGGACGGTTGAAAACCCGCAGCAAATCGCATTTGACTTGTGGCCGCGTTAGCTACGCTCACCATGCCGCACGCGCATCGTTGATCGTACAGCAGGTCTTCGCCACAGCTTCATCCTACGAATCTGGGGGTCAGAGGTTCGAATCCTTTCGGCCGCTCATTATGGCACCGCGCCGTTCTAACTGAGCTCGTTAGAACGGTGTTTAGAACGGTGTTTGCGAGCGGCGTCACCTGCGACCGAGACTCGGATGCGGCTTGGCCGACGAAGCTCTCAAGCTGACGGCGAACGCAACCGGCCCGCCACGGGAACGAGCGTGGTCGCCGGCGGCTGCGACTACGATTTTTCGCCGCCGACCTTCGGTCGCCAAGAGAATGATGCAATTCCAAAGCCGAAATGAGCAGGAATGCGTTCCAGCCCCAACATCTCTTTCAATGGGTCGGTCGTGTCCCTGCTGATGGTGTAGCTGGGCGGAAAGTGGCCGCTCGCGAAGCGCGCTTTTCGTAGCGCGGTAGCGAGCGAGCGGCTCTGGGTGGTCATCGGCGTTTCGTCGGTAGGATCGGGTTGCGACACTCAAACGCAACCGAGGAACCCCGATGACCGACGAGATGATGAACCTTCGCACGCTGGTGGAGAAGGCTCCCGACGCCGACATTCTGCGCGAGATGATCGGCTTCGCCGCCGAGCGGCTGATGGAGATGGAGGTTGGCGCCCTGACCGGCGCGCCCTACGGCGAGAAAAGCCCCGAGCGGCTCGCTCAGCGCAACGGATATCGCGAGAGAACCTGGGAGACGCGCGCAGGCGCCGTGGAGCTGCGCATCCCCAAGCTGCGCAAGGGCAGCTACTTCCCGGGCTTCCTGGAACCACGGCGGATGGCTGAGAAGGCGCTGACCGCCGTCATCCAGGAAGCCTACATCCAGGGCGTCTCGACCCGCTCGGTCGACGATCTCGTCAAGGCGATGGGCATGAGCGGCGTGTCGAAGAGCCAGGTGAGCCGGCTGTGTGAAGAGATCGATGAGCGGGTCAAAGCCTTCCTCGAGCGGCCGATCGAAGGCGACTGGCCGTATCTGTGGATCGATGCGACCTACGTGAAGGCGCGCCAGAACGGGCGCGTCGTCTCGCTGGCGGCGATCGTCGCGGTCGGCGTCAATGCGGACGGGCGGCGCGAAGTGCTCGGGCTGGATATCGGCCCCTCCGAGGCCGAAACATTCTGGACCGAGTTTTTACGCAAGCTCAGACGCCGGGGTCTGCGCGGCGTGAAGCTGGTGATCTCCGACGCGCACGAGGGGCTGAAGACTGCGGTAAGCAAAATCCTGCAGTCGACTTGGCAGCGCTGTCGCGTGCACTTCATGCGCAACGCGCTCGCCCATGCCGGCAAGAGCGGACGGCGCGTCGTCTCAGCCTTCATCGCCACCGCCTTCGCTCAGGACGACGCCGAAGCCGCGAGGACCCAGTGGCGCAGGGTGGCCGACCAGTTGCGGCCCAAGCTGCCGAAACTGGCGATCCTCATGGACGACGCCGAGGCCGACGTGCTCGCCTACATGAACTTCCCGGCGGCGCATCGGGCCAAATTGCACAGCACGAATCCGATCGAGCGCGTCAACGGCGAGATCAAGCGGCGCACGGAGGTCGTCGGCATCTTCCCGAACGAAGCCGCGATCATCCGCCTCGTCGGCGCGATCCTGCTCGAACAGAACGACGTGTATGGACCACCCCCGATTTGCAAGGATAATCACGTAGCGACGTGTATGGACCACCCCCGATTTGCAAGGATAATCACGTAGCGACGGAGATGGGTCTTGCGGTCGTGTATCCGGCCTTGTCGCGCGGCGACATGGCCGCAGGCCCTGATGGTATTCGCGGATCGGCGGCCGGACAAATGGACGAGCTCGTTATGGCTCGCATCGTTTCAATGGCCTCTGCCGAACCCGGTCTGACCGGTTCGCCATCACTTTGTGTCACCCTCGCAAGGCGGCGCCGTTATCGTCCTGAGCGCCGAACCTTCTATGCCGCGCGAGCGGCAAACCTCCGATAGTCCTCCTCTCGCGTGATCATCGCCCAGAGTGCTCGCGCTGTCTTGTGAGCGACAGCCACCGCGGCGACATTCACCGGTCGCCGTGCAAGCAACTGCTTCAGCCAAGGCCTCGGCGTTACATCCTTGCGAAAGTTCACCCCCACGACGGCACGCGCTCCGTGGATCAGCAACGCTCGCAGATAGCGGTCACCGCCCTTGCTGATTTTGCCGATGTGTTCCTTGCCGCCGCTGGCCTGGATCCTCGGCGTCAAGCCAAGCCACGCCGCAAAGTGTCGCGCCGACTGAAATTGCCGTCCGTCGCCGACGCTGGCGACGATCGCGCTGGCGGTGATCGGCCCTATTCCAGGAGCAGAGGCGAGCCGCCGGCTGACCTCAGAACCCTTGTGCCAAGCGAGGATACGCCCTTCCACGGCCTCGATCCGTTCGGTTAGAGCATCGATGTGTTCAAATGTCTCGTAGATCGCCGCACGGGCCTCCTCAGGCAGAAGATCCGCATCGACCTTTTCCATCCGTTGGCGAAGCTCCGCCACCCTCTGGATGCCTTTGCCAGCGACGATTCCGAACTCCGTTAGTAGTCCTCGAACGGTGTTGATGGCGGAGGTTCGTTGCCGAACGAACGCCGAGCGAACCCGGTGGAGAGTCAGCACGGCCTGCTGATCAATGGTCTTGATCGGCACGAAGCGCATGTTCGGTCTCGCGACGGCTTCGCAGATCGCTTCCGCGTCGGCGGCGTCTGTCTTGTTCCGCTTCACATACGGCTTGACGTATTGTGGCGGGATCAGTTTGACCGAATGTCCGAGACGGGAAAGCTCACGAGCCCAATGATGCGCGGCCGAACAAGCCTCCATTCCGATCAGGCATGGCGGCAGCTTGGCAAAATAGTCAATCAGATCATGCCGGCCTATACGACGACGCAACGAAGTACGGCCGGCATCATCGACGCCGTGAACCTGGAAGACGGATTTTGCGATATCGAGCCCCACTGTAACTACGGTCGACATGGAAGCACCTCTGGCTGCTGGAAACCTCCA
>JAJXZC010000422.1 GCA_021780275.1 Pseudomonadota bacterium | reverse complement strand
GAACGCCAAGAACATCTATTGGGGCTGGTTCGAAGGCGGCTTCGACCTGACAATCACAAATTCGGGCCCGAACGGCAACAACATGAGCGGCTGCAATCGCGCCACAAGTTCAGCCACGCTCGGGCTGACCAATTTCCAGAAGGACTATGTCCCGCACCACGAGCCGTTCCAATACTATAAATCGACGCAAAACCTTGCGCACACGCGTCCGAGCAAAGTCGCGCTGATCGGCACATCGAAAGATGGCGCCAATCATCAGTATGATACGCACGACTTCTTCGATGCGCTCAAGGTCGGTAATCTTCCCGCGGTCAGTTTCCTCAAGGCGCCTGCCTTCCAGGATGCGCACCCCGGCAATTCCGATCCGATCGACGAGCAGACATTCGTGACCAATGTCATCAATACGCTCGAGCAGAGCCCGTTCTGGAACAGCACGGCCGTCGTCATCGCTTATGACGACTCCGACGGCTGGTATGATCATACGACCCATGTGTTCAATCCTTCGACGAGCACGGCCGATGTCCTCATTGCCCCTGGCGAATGCGGCCCGCTCACCGGCGGCCAAACCTTGACGCCGGGCGTTGTCCCGACAAATGCGTTGCCCGGTCTTAACGGCAAGCCGGTCAATGGCCGTTGCGGTTATGGTACGCGTCAGCCTCTGCTCCTCATCTCGCCCTGGGCGAAGCATAACTTCGTCGATCACACCGTGACCGATCAATCCTCGGTCATCCGCTTCGTCGAAGACAATTGGCTGCGCGGTCAGCGCGTCGGAGAAGGCAGTTCTGACGCCGTCGCCGGATCGCTGGCCAACATGTTCAATTTCGCCTTCGGTCCGTCCAATCCCAGATTGTTCCTCGACCCGACGACCGGCGAGCGCAGCTTCTAAAGCGCGCCTGTTTCCTACACGGACTTGGGGCGGTTCAACCGCCCCAAGTCTTTCTCTTTTCCGTTTGCTCTTGTGATGATCGATGCTGCAAAAACAGAAGCCCATGCACACTTTCCGTCTCGTGCGGTCCGCCCTCCAGCCGGCGATGCTGATCACGGCGCTGCTCGTCCCGGCGACGTATTCGTTTCTGCTTTTTGACGCGTCCCGGCATTTGACGCCTGCCGCGACGCTCAGCCCCGCCGCCGACAGTGCGACATCGGCCGGCCAGTCCCAAATTTCCGCGCTTGCCCAGATCGGCCGCGATATGTTTTTCGATCCGAGCCTATCCGGGTCCGGCAAGCTTGCCTGCGCTTCGTGCCACGATCCGCAACACGCCTATGCGCCCGGAGACAGCCTCCCGGTGCAGCTTGGCGGCCCCAATCGCGCCCGGGCGGGCCTACGCGCGGTGCCGTCATTGGCCTACAAAGAGCACACGCCGCATTTTACGATCGGGCCGGATCCGTTAACGCCGGATAATGACGCACCGCCGCCGGCGCCGCAGCAGCCAGCGGAAGGCGTCAAAGTCGCCTCCGTAAAAAAAGCCGACAAAACGAGTGCGGCCGCTGTCGCCGCGGAAGCCAATGTCCCGCAGGGCGGCCTCGACTGGGACGGCCGCGCCGACACGTTTCAATCTCAGGCGCTGTTTCCTTTGCTCAATGAAAACGAAATGGACAATCACAGCCCAATGCAGATCGTCGATCATCTGCGCAGGGCTTATTATGCCAACGACATCAAAAAGTTGTTCGGCGACAATATTTTTGGACAGCCCGGCCTCGCCTTGGACGAAGCGCTCTACGCACTGGTGCGCTTTCAGCTCGAAGACTCGAGCTTCCATCGCTACGACAGCAAGTATGACGCCTATCTCGCTGGAAAGACGAAACTGAGCGCCGCCGAGATGCGCGGCCTTAAACTGTTCGAAGATCCGAAGAAGGGCGATTGCGCATCGTGCCATCTCGACAAGCCGTCGCGCGACGGCCTGATCAAACCTGCGTTCACGGATTATCAGTACGAAGCACTCGGCGCGCCGCGCAACATGGCTATTCCGGCGAACCACGATCTGAATTACTACGATCTCGGGTTATGCGGCCCGCTGCGTAAGGATTACGCCAAAGCCGGCGCTTATTGCGGCCTGTTCAAGACGCCGACCTTGCGCAATGTCGCGACCCGCCATGTGTTCTTTCACAATGGTTATTTCCATTCGCTCAAGGATGTTTTGCATTTCTATGTCGAGCGCGAAACCAATCCAGGCAAATGGTATCCGAAGCTGCCGAACGGCAAGATCGACGTCTATAATGACTTCCCGCCGCAATATAAGAAGAATCTCGATGTGATCGACGCGCCGTTCGATCGCAAATTCGGCGACAAGCCGGCGCTGAACGATGCCGAAATCGACGACGTCATCGCTTTTCTTCAGACGCTGACCGATGGCTACCGGCCGCAAGAAGCGCAAACGGCCAAGAAATAACGGCGACAAGAGAGCCGGATGTTAAAGGCGCAGATGCGATCACCCGCATGTGCGCTTTTTTTATTCATTAGTCCGCGCCGCCGGCCAGCTTCTGCTTCGGTTGATCGTTCTTGAACATGGTGATGTCGATCGCGCGGCTATCATGCGCGATTTCGATGCGCTGTTTCTCGATCCGCGCGATGCGCCAGCCGTCGATATTGTCGCCGATCTGCAGTCGCAAGATTTTCCCGGTGTCCTCGGCGCGGACGATCGCGCGTTGATGCCCGTCGAGGATGATGGCGAGCAGCGACAGGCTCGGCGGTTCGGCGGGCGGCGGGGGCGCTGTATCACGGGCCACGGCGACGGGCGGGGGAGGCCGGCGATCGGGCACGAAAAGCGGCCGGTCCCGCGTCGTCGCAAGCTGGCTGAGCGGAATCGCCGCCAAAGGATTTTCTAATCTGGCGGGCGGAACGGTATTGCCGGCGTGCGCCGCCGGCGCCGCCAAAACCGTCGCGAGCGCGAGCATCTGCGCCGCCCGAGCTAAACCCATCTTATCACTCCGATCACGCCCAAGATCCGCACGCGCCAGGCAGGATTTTATGACCGCTGCTTGGCGACACGGCCATGACAGGCCATGGGGCAAGCTCTGAAATGCGGAGAACTATTGTACTTATAATAGCTGTAAATTTTCCTAACACAATTGACATAGACCCGTCGCCTCGCTTTTCTTATGCTAGATTGGGGTTGGCATATAACTGCTTGAGCAGAGGCGGTTTCGGTCATTGACCAAAGGGCCAATGACCGGGATGGAGATGGCGCGGCTGACGGCCGTATCCGCCTCCTCGTTGCCGCGCCAAATCGGTTTGGGGCGAGATGTCGAGTCTGAACGACGCACAAGATACCGCCCTGGCGATGCGGCAAGCCGAACCGGGCGGCTTCCTCAACGGCGCCGTCAGCGGCGTTTCGCTCGACCCGGCGGCGGCCCCGCAGCCCCGGATCGATCGCGGGCCCGCGGCCCCGCCGACGTTCGCGGCGCTCGATCTCGGCACCAACAATTGCCGCCTGCTGATCGCCCGGCCGGCCTATTCCGGGGGCGATTTCTCCGGCTTCAAGATTGTTGACTCGTTTTCTCGCATCGTCCGGCTCGGCGAGCGCGTGTCGCAGACGGGACGGTTGGCTGAATCGGCCATCAAGCGGACGCTCGAAGCGCTCGAAATCTGCCGCACCAAAATGCGCGCAAGGCATGTAACGCATGCGCGTCTCATCGCCACCGAGGCCTGCCGGATGGCGGCAAACGGCGCCGAGTTCATCGCCCGCGCGCGCGACGCGCTTGGTCTCGAGCTTGAGATTATCGACCGCCAGACCGAGGCGCGGTTCATCGGCG
>JAJXZC010000310.1 GCA_021780275.1 Pseudomonadota bacterium | reverse complement strand
GGCGACCATGGAGGTGGAAGCCGTCGACGAGGGCGTCGTGGCCGAGCTCTTGGTTCCCGCCGGAACCGAGGGCGTCAAAGTGAACACGCCGATCGCTCGAATCTCGGGCGACGGGCATGAACTGGCCGCTGCGCCGCCGATCGCGCCTCTGAAGGACGCAGTCGCGCGGACTGAGCCGGCACCTATCTTGGCGGGGCTGACGACGACGCTTGCCGGTCCCGTGACCCCAGAGATACCCGCCAGCGCCCCGCTCGCACGCTTGAGTGTGCGCGATGCGCTACGAGACGCAATAGCTGAAGAGATGCGCCGCGACGACAGCGTCTTTCTGATGGGCGAGGAAGTGGCGGAGTATCAGGGAGCCTACAAGGTCAGTCGGGACCTCCTTCAGGAATTCGGCGACCGGCGCGTGATCGATACGCCGATCACCGAGCATGGCTTCGCTGGCGTGGGCGTTGGCGCGGCGATGGCGGGCCTGCGGCCCATCGTCGAATTCATGACCTTCAATTTCGCCATGCAGGCGATCGACCAGATTATCAATTCCGCCGCCAAAACCCATTACATGTCAGGCGGGCAGGTTTCCTGTCCTGTGGTCTTCCGAGGCCCCAACGGAGCCGCCGCTCGAGTCGCGGCCCAACATAGCCAGGACTTTTCCAGCTGGTACGGCCACGTTCCGGGCCTGAAGGTTGTCGCGCCTTATGATGCGGCCGACGCCAAGGGCCTCCTGAAGGCGGCTATCCGCGATCCGAACCCGGTCGTCTTTCTCGAGCATGAATTGCTCTACGGCCATGAGGGAGATGTTCCGGACGGCGTGGATTGGGTGGTTCCGATCGGCAAGGCGCGCGTTCGTCGGGTCGGCGCCGACGCCACGGTCACCTGCCATTCACGGATGGTGGGATTCGCGCTCGAAGCCGCCGAACGCCTGGCCGGCGACGGAATCGATGTCGAAGTTATCGATCTTCGTAGCCTCCGGCCGCTCGACCATGACGCAATCGCCAAGAGCGTGCGCAAGACCAACCGCCTCGTCACGGTCGAAGAAGGTTGGGGCCCGTTTGGCGTCGGCGCGGAGGTTGTCGCGCGCGTGGTCGAAGCGGTATTCGACCATCTTGATGCGCCGCCATTGCGAGTCTGCCAGGAAGACACGCCGCTGCCCTACGCGGCCAATCTGGAGGCGCTGAGCCTGCCGTCGGTGGAGCGGATCGTCACGGCGGTGAACAAGGTCTGCTACCGATGACTCCGAACGAGACGGCGACATGGCGAACCGGCGGCTGCCATTGCGGATCGGTTCGCTTCGAGGTGGCATTGCCCGACCAGACGAAGGCAGACACCTGCACCTGCTCAATCTGCCGCATGACCGGATTCGTGCACCTGGTGGTGCCTGAGAGCCGTTTCAGGCTGCTGAGGGGCGCCAACACTCTCGCCATCTATCGCTTCAATTCCGGCGTCGCCGAACATCTGTTCTGCCGCCATTGCGGCGTGAAGAGCTTCTATCGGCCACGGTCCAACCCCGACGGCTGGTCCGTGAACGCGCGCTGTCTCGATGAACCAGACGCAATTCGGCTCGACATGGGCGAGTTCGACGGCGCCAATTGGGAAACGCACTGGTCGGCGCATGGCGATGAAGTCGCCGCGCGGTCCAAGGAGGAGACGTGACCGATATCCTGATGCCGGCGCTCTCTCCGACGATGGAGGAAGGTTCCCTCGCCAGGTGGCTGGTGAAGGTGGGCGACAAGGTTCGCGCGGGCGATGTCATCGCTGAGATCGAAACCGACAAGGCGACCATGGAAGTGGAAGCCGTCGACGATGGCGTGGTGAGCTCAATCCTCGTTCCCGAAGGCTCGGAGGGCGTAAAGGTGAACACGCCGATCGCGCGCCTGGATGGGGAAGGGGGTGCAGCCCCGGCGTCCACGCCGCCCGCGCCGAAACTCGCATCTGCGCCGCCGACCCCGGCGCCCGAACCACCCGCTGTAGCCGCTTCACACACCCGTCGCGAAGAGGGCGAGTCACGAATTCTGGCCTCACCCCTGGCGCGGCGTCTCGCGGGCCAGCTCGGAATCGATCTCGCCTCCATCAAAGGTTCGGGGCCGAATGGACGCATCGTGCGGCGCGATATCGAAGCGCAGCCACAAGCTCCTTCGACCACGCCCGTCGCGGCCGCGCCAGCGGTGCCATCCGCAGCTCCTGCGCTTGGGGACAGAACTCTCGAGCAAATGGGCGTGGCGCCCGGCTCTTATGATCTGAAGCCCCTCGACGGCATGAAGAAGACAATCGCCCGGCGCATGACTGAGTCGTTCCGGGACGTGCCCCATTTCCCGCTCACGATCGACATCGAAATCGACGCGCTTCTGGCTGCCCGTGAAAAGATCAATCGCGCACTGAACGCCGAGGCAAAGGTCAGCGTCAACGACATGGTGATCAAGGCGGCCGCGGCCGCATTGATGCGGGTACCCGCCGCCAACGCCAGTTACACCTCCGAGGGGATCGCTCTTCACCATCACGCGGACATCGCCATGGCCGTGGCCATGGAGGGCGGGCTGATCACACCCATCATACGTGCCGCCGAAAGCAAGGGATTTGCGAGGATCGCGGCTGAGACCAAGGATCTGGCTAGGCGAGCCCGAGAGCGCAAGCTAAAGCCCGAAGAGTATTTGGGCGGAACCTTCTCGATCTCGAACCTCGGAATGTTCGGAATCCGTTCGTTCGCTTCGATCATCAATGAACCGCACGGCGCGATCCTCTCGGTCGGCGCCGGCGAAAAGCGGCCGGTGGTTAGGAACGACGAACTCGCTATCGCCACCGTGATGACGGTGACCTTGACCTGCGACCACCGGGTCGTGGACGGCGCGATCGGGGCGCAGTGGCTGGCCACGTTCAAGGGCATGATCGAGGATCCGATCAGCATGATCGTGTGAGGTTGCAATGAACGCTTACGACTTCTCGGCCGAAACCCTCGAAGGGCGTCCGGCGCCGCTGGCCGACTATCGGGGCAAGGTCCTGTTGATCGTCAACACCGCCAGCAAATGCGGCTTCACGCCCCAGTATAAGGGCCTCGAAGCGCTGCATCGGAAATACGCCTCCCGCGGATTCGAGGTGCTCGGCTTTCCCTGCAACCAATTCGGAGCGCAGGAACCGGGAGACGCGACTGAAATCGCCGATTTCTGTTCGCTCACTTATGACGTGACTTTCCCGATGATGGCCAAGATCGACGTCAACGGCCAAAAAGCGCACCCGCTCTACGCATGGCTCAAGAAGCAGAAGAAGGGAGCGCTCGGAACCGAGGGAATAAAGTGGAACTTCACGAAATTCCTTCTCGATCGGCAAGGTGAGGTGGTCGCCCGGTTTGCGCCAACGAGCGAACCGGCGGCGCTCGAAGGCGCGATCGAGTCTCTTCTCTGATGCCGGAAACGCACGATCTTGTCGTGATCGGGGCCGGGCCAGGGGGCTACGTGGCGGCGATCCGCGCCGCTCAGCTTGGTTTCAGGGCGGCCATTGTCGAACGTGAAGCGCTCGGCGGCATATGTCTGAACTGGGGCTGCATCCCGACGAAGGCGCTACTCAGATCAGGCGAACTTTACGAGACGCTTGGGCATCTGGCCGAATACGGCCTGTCCGCCGATAACCGCGCCTATGATTTCAAGGCCATCGTCGAACGTTCGCGCAAGATCGCCAAGCAGTTGTCTTCCGGCGTCGCCTTTCTGATGAAGAAGAACAAGATCGAGGTGATCGAAGGAACTGCCCGACTGGAAAAGGGCGGCACAGCGC
>JAJXZC010000694.1 GCA_021780275.1 Pseudomonadota bacterium | reverse complement strand
CAACAGGGGCATGAAACAGCGTGCCGCCGTGCACCACGCGGTGCGCGGCGATGGCGATGTCGCCGTGCATTTTTTCCCCGATCCAGCGGAGTATGAAACGCAGCGCCTCTTCGTGCGTTCTGCCTGCAGGCAAAACCGCCTTGTCATTTCCGGCGGCAAAAACCGGCGCCGTGCCAATCCCCGAGACTTGCCCGCCCGCCTGCAACGCCAGATCCGCCCCGCCGTCGAACAGGCTGAACTTGATGCTGGAAGACCCGGCATTAAGGACAAGAACCGTTGCCGTCATTTTATTTTCCCCTTGCGCCGCGCGTCCGCCAGCTTCACGGCCAGCGCGCACGACATCAGCCGCGCGCGCAGGTTGTCCGCGCGGCTGGTGAGAATGACCGGCACGCGCGCGCCGAGAACGTTGCCCGCCGCGTCCGCCCCGCCGAGAAACGTCAGCTGCTTGGCGAGAATATTGCCGGATTCGATCTCGGGCACGACGAGGATGTCGGCGTCGCCAGCAACGTCGGAAACGATGCCTTTCTCTTTCGCCGCCGCGCTGCTGATGGCGTTGTCGAAGGCGAGCGGCCCGTCGAGAATGCCGTCGGTGATCTGCCCGCGCTCCGCCATTTTGCACAAGGCCGCCGCGTCGATCGTCGCCTGCATCTTCGGGTTGACGGTTTCAACCGCTGCGAGAAGGGCGACTTTCGGCTTTCTGTCATGATCGAACAGCGTGCGCCAGAGGTTGATCGCGTTTTGAGCGATATCCGCCTTGACGCTCAAATCAGGCGCGATGTTGATTGCCGCGTCGGTCACGATCAGCGCCTTGTGATAGCTCGGCACGGACATGACGAAGGCGTGGCTGATGCGGCGCGCCGTGCGCAGGCCGGACGCCGAAGGCACGATCGCACCCAGCAGCTCGTCCGTATGGAGCGCGCCTTTCATGATCGCACCGACCTTGCCTGTCGCCGCCAGTTCCGCCGCCTTGGCCGCCGCGGCATGGCTGTGTTCCACGTCGATCAGCTCCCACGCGCCGATGTCCGTTTTGGCTTCGCGCGCCGCCGCGGCGATCCGCGCTTTCGGACCGATCAGAACGGGGATAATCAGTTTTTCGCGCGTCGCGTCGAGAACCGCCTCGATCACTTCAGGCCGCACCGGATGCACGACGGCGGTGCGCACGGAATCCATGTTCTTGCAGGACTCTATGATGTCCTGATAATAATCGCGCGGACGCACGTCCGCGACGCTGATTCTGACTTCTTTCATGACGCACCCCTTGCTTGCAGCCCGATGATAGGCGCATGCCCCTGCATCGGCTTGACTTTCGTCAAGATACAGAAAAAATGCGCTTAATACCAGACGCTCCGCGTTCTGTGCGGTTTTCGTTCATATATATCGGGGTCATACCCGCGATGCCAGAGCATATGATCGATGTTGACGGATGTTATGCCGCCTCCGAGCGCCTTCCGCATGCATTCGACAACATGGATTGCCGACGCGCGGAGCTCGATTTCTTTTTCAGAACCGTCGTGAATGGCTTCATCCGTTGTATATTCCAGTATGCCGTCGCAACGCAGCACATGCGGCACCATATTATCGGCGAAGCAGGTCAGCCTGTCCACATCGCGCAAGTCGCCAAGCGCAAGATTCATGTCGGCTCCCAAAATCTGCGCGCGCTTCAGAATGGGAACATCGCGCCCTTTGTAATGATGCACGTCACGGAAATGCGGCCACGCGCCGACCGTCTCGGCCAGCGCCGCCGCAGAATGACCGCAGGCGGAAAGCAGGTTCAAAACCTTGCCGCCGTATTCGGAGACGATTTTCTCTCCCGTCGCGCGCAGATGGCTGGCGAAGTTATGCAGCAGTTCATCGAGATGCGGATGCCGATCCAGGGAAATGGACAGCAACTCCGACAAATCTTTTGCCGTCACGCGCGTCCAATCCTGCGGCGTGACGAAATTGTCCTGTTCGAAGGCTTTTTTCAATCCGCGCGCGATCACGTCGTACTCAAGCTCAATGCCCGCTTCCTTTGCGATCATGAAATATCCGGAGCCGAAATTGACGCTGTTGAGCGCGAGAATGTAAGCCGCCGTCTTTTCACGATCAGTGGAAACATAATGATGCTCCGCCTCCAATTCCGTCGTGACGGAATATTTCCCGACGATAAACCGCGCATAGGCGGGGATTTCATCATGATTGATTTTGACGTGAGACACCTGCGCGGCCACTTCCGCGCACGCGGGGGCGATATCCGCAACGCGCATCATGCCACCCATTCTTTTTCAACGGCGTCAAGCGTGCCGGAACCGATGGCGGCGCGGACGTCGCGCATCAGGCGGTTCATGGTGAAGACGTTGTGAACGGACAAAAGCTGCATGCCGAGAAGCTCGGAGACTTTGAACAAATGATGGATATAGCCGCGGCTATGGTTCCTGCAGGCATGGCAGCCGCATGTTTCATCGACCGGGCCCTGATCGTTGCGGTATTGCGCGTTGCGGATGTTGATGCGCTCTTTTTCCGCGCCCCTGACCATCGCCCAGCCGTGCCGCGCCATGCGCGTCGGCGATACGCAATCGAACGTGTCTATGCCCTGCCGCACGTTGGTGAAAACGTCGATGAACGACCCGATGCCGAGCAGATGCACCGGGCGTTCCGGATGCACCATCGCCATGGTCATGGCGACGACATCGTACATCTGCTCCTTGCTCGCGCCGAGCGAGCCGCCCACAGCCGTGGCGAAAAACGGCCGGTCGCGCGTCCAGTCGCAGCTCGTTTTGCGCAAATCTTCATATACGCCGCCCTGCACGATGCCGTACATCGCCTGCTTGCCGTCGTCATGCCGCGCATGTTCTGCCAGCGAACGGTCGCCCCAGCGCATGCTCATCTCCATCGAGCGCGCCGTATATTCTTTATCGACATGAAACGGCGTGCACTCGTCGAACTGGACGATCAGGTCGGCGCCCAGTTTCCGCTGGATGTCGATAGAGCCTTCGGGCGAAAGAAAAAATTTCTTCCCGTCGATATAGGAGCGAAATTCCGCGCCCTCCTCGGTAATTTTCAGGATGGTTTTCGGACGGTGCATCTGCCCGCGGCCCTTGATCTCGTCCGCCACCGCGCCGTGGCCGAGCGAGAAGATCTGGAATCCGCCGCTGTCGGTAAACATAGGGCCATCCCAACCCATGAATTTGTGCAGCCCGCCCATCTCCGCGACCAGCTCCGCGCCAGGAGAAAGCATCAGGTGATAGGTGTTGGAAAGGATGATATCCGACCCGGCCGCACGCATCTGCGCCGGAGACAGCGCCTTCACCGCCGCCTTGGTGCCGCAGAAAATGAAGTTGGGCGTATCGATTGTGCCGTGCGGCGTCGTCAACCGGCCAAGGCGGGCACGGGTCTGCGGGTCTGTGTGCGTAATTTCGAATTTAAAGGTCATAGTGGCCTGTTTAGCTGAAACCTGCCCTTTTTTCAATTACTCATAAAAAAGAATTCCCTGCCCCAAACCGGCCGGAGATAGAAAAAATGCAATGATTTTAAGGGGTTGTTTTTAGTGGTCAAATCGGCTATTTAAAGTTATATTTCGCTCTGTGCCCCAGTGGTGAAATTGGTAGACGCGCCGCACTCAAAAGGCAGTTTATAGAAAATAATATAGATAAAATATTTAATAAAAACAATAATTTTTAGTATACTTCTAATATATGATATCCTAACACACTGTAAGCACATTTTAGCGCACACTCCCGCTTGCAGTGAAAGGATCAGAGATGTCAGAAATACATCAAATTTTGGGCG
>JAJXZC010000072.1 GCA_021780275.1 Pseudomonadota bacterium | reverse complement strand
TTCAGCGCTCCGAAGTGCTGGAAGCCGAGGAATATTTCTCGGAAGGCCAGAAGGGCTCGTCGGCCATGCCGCACAAGCGCAATCCGGTCCTCACCGAAAACCTCACCGGCCTTGCCCGCCTCGTGCTCGGCATGGCGATCCCGGCGATGGAAAACGTCGCCCTCTGGCATGAGCGCGACATCTCGCACTCGTCCGTCGAACGCATGATCGGCCCGGATGCGACGGTAACGCTCGATTTCGCCCTCGTCCGCCTCACCGGCGTCATCGACAAGCTTCTCGTCTACCCCGAGAACATGCAGAAGAACCTCGACAAGCTCGGCGGCCTCGTCCATTCGCAGCGCGTGCTGCTGGCCCTGACGCAGAAGGGCGTGAGCCGCGAGGACAGCTATCGCCTCGTCCAGCGCAACGCCATGCCGGTCTGGCGCGGCGAAGGCAACTTCCTTGAGCTGCTCAAGGCCGACAAGGACGTTTCCGCGAAGCTTTCGGCCAAGGAACTCGAAGACCTCTTCGACCTCGGCTACCACACGAAGCATGTGGATACGATCTTCGCGCGGGTGTTCGGCAAGGATGCCGTCGCCAAAAGCTGATCGCGACTTTCACCGCTCCGTCACGAACTCGCCTATACTGGGTCCATCGATATTCATTTCGAGGACCCAGTCATGCTCCGTACCGCTTTCGACGGCTCGCGCCGTCGCCGCATCTACGTTTTCCGCCACGGCGACGTCTCCTATGTGGACGATCAGGGCAACCGCGTCGCGGATTCGACCATCGTTCCGCTGACCGCCTGGGGCCGCGAACAGGCAACGCGGACCGGCAAGGCGCTGGCCAACATCCCCTTCGACCGCGCCGTCGTGTCGAGCTTCCCCCGCTCGGTCGAAACGGCGAGCCTCATTCTTCAGGGCCGGGATATCGCGATCGAGCAGGACCCGGCTTTCGTCGAGTTCCAGGGCGACAATGCCGCCCGCGGCGCCATCACCGATCTCAACGACCTCGCCTATGCCTTCCGCCACGCCGCCGTTCCCGGCGCGCGCTATGTCGGCGGCGACAGCTTCGAGGACGTGAATGAGCGCGTCGTCTCCGCGCTGGAGCGCGTGATGGCGGAGCCGGAGTGGGAAACGCTCGCCCTCGTCGCTCATGGCGGCATCAACCGACTCGTTCTCGGCTGGGCCTTCGGGACCGGGCTTGCGACCTTCTCCTCCATCGATCAGCACACATGCTGCTTCAACATCATCGATGTCGACGTGCATCCAGAGACGAATGAGGTCGTCCGCAAGACGGTCCGCGCGATGAACGTGACGACCTATGACGTTGCCAAGGAAGGCAACCATCTGCTCTCGCTGGAGCAGATCGCGGCACGGCTGCGAAAAAAGGTCCCGGCCTGAGGCCGGACAGGATCCCGGATACGACAAAGCCCCACATGCGGCGATCAGCCAGATGTGGGGCTTTATCTTTTAAGTCACGGGATGAGGCGAGGCAGATGCGGGATCACTTCAACGATCCACAGCAAACCACTGAAAATCCTCAGCCTTCCTTCTGAACCTGCGCGACCGCCTCGGCCAGAAGATCGCCCATGACGCGACGGATTTCATGGTCCGACTGCGCAACGCCGCGCTGGTCGAAATCGCCGCGCAGCTTGCGGAACACGTCCTCGTCGCCCGCTTCCTGAAGGTCCGCGACCACGATTTCCTTCGCATAGGCGTCGGCTTCCGCACCCTTCAGGCCGAAGAGTTCGGCGGCCCAGAGGCCCAGAAGCTTGTTCCGGCGCGCGGTCGCCTTGAATTTCAGCTGCGCGTCATGGGCGAACTTGTTCTCGAAAGCTTCTTCGCGCTTGTCGAAGGTAGACATGGGCTAACCGCTCCAAAGGAATGCCGGCGCTACATGCGCGGCGAGGCCGAAAACGAGGCTTAGGCATAACCGCGAGCGGGCCTCAAATCAACCATCCTCATCCGCTCGATATGGATATGCGTCAAATTGGGTAAGTACCTGATTTAACGCCACAAAAATGACGCGGCAAAGACCAACGCAGTTTCATTGTATCGCCGGGGGCCATAGAGTAACTTGCGCGCGAGCCACAGGGGCGATTCCTGCTCTCCCCGCGCTTCCCGGTTTAGCGGGACCGATCAGCACTTCCGCCCCCTTGCGGGCAACCGATTGGATTTCATGACATGAGCCGCCGCAGACGCGTTTACGAAGGCAAGGCCAAGGTTTTGTACGAGGGCCCCGAGCCGGGGACTCTCATCCAGCACTTCAAGGACGACGCGACCGCCAACAACAACCAGAAGCATGCGACGATCGAGGGCAAGGGCGTCCTCAATAACCGCATTTCGGAATTTATCTTCACGAAGCTCAATGACATCGGGGTGCCGACGCACTTCATCCGATCCATCAACATGCGCGAGCAACTTATCCGCGAGGTTGAGATCATCCCCTGCGAGGTCGTGGTTCGCAATGTGGCCGCGGGCTCGCTGACCAAGCGCCTGGGCATCGAAGAAGGGACGCAGCTTCCGCGCTCGATCATCGAGTTCTATTACAAGAACGACGAGCTCGGCGACCCGATGGTCTCTGAGGAACACATCACGGCCTTTGGCTGGGCGACCCCCCAGGAGATCGACGACATGATGGCGCTGGCGCTGCGCGTCAACGATTTCATGGCCGGCCTGTTCCTGGGGATCGGCATCCGCCTCGTCGACTTCAAGGTCGAGTTTGGCCGCCTCTATGAAGGCGACATGGTGCGCGTGGTGCTGGCCGACGAGATCAGCCCGGACAGCTGCCGCCTCTGGGACATCCGCACCAACGACAAGCTCGACAAGGACCGCTTCCGCCAGGACATGGGCGGCCTCATCGAGGCTTATCAGGAAGTCGCGCGGCGGCTTGGCATCCTCTTCGAGAACGAGCCCAAGCGGCGTGGACCCACACTCGTTAAATGATGCCCCATTCGGGGTTTGCTTGAGAGAGACTTACATATGAAGGCCCGTATCAAGGTCATGTTGAAGAACGGTGTGCTGGACCCGCAGGGGAAGGCCATCGAGGGTGCGCTCGGCTCGCTCGGATTTGCGGGCGTTGCCAGCGTTCGCCAGGGCAAGCTCTTCGAGGTCGAACTCGCGGAGACGAACCCGGCCAAGGCCCGCGCCGCGCTTGAAGAAATGAGCAAGAAGCTGCTCGCCAATACCGTGATCGAGAACTACGCGATCGAACTCGACGAGAAGTAAGCATGAAATCCGCCGTCATCGTCTTTCCGGGATCGAACCGCGAGCGCGACATGCTCTACGCGCTTGAGAAGATCACCGGCGAGAAGCCCATCGCCGTCTGGCATACAGAAACGGAGCTGCCCAAGGTCGACCTCGTGGTCCTGCCCGGCGGCTTCTCCTATGGCGACTATCTGCGCACCGGCGCCATCGCGGCGCGCGCCGCGATCATGGACGATCTCCGCAAGAAGGCCGATCAGGGGGTCCATGTGCTGGGCGTCTGCAACGGCTTCCAGATCCTTTGCGAGGCAGGCCTCCTTCCCGGCATCCTCGTCCGCAACAGCCACCTCAAATTCGTCTGCCGCAATGTGAAGCTCGAAGTCGCCAACGCGAATACGGACTTCACCCGCAAATACGCGCAAGGCCAGGTCTGGCGCTGCCCGGTCGCGCATGGCGACGGCAACTACTTCACCGATGCCGAGACGCTCGCCCGCATCGAGGGCGAGAACCGCGTCGTCTTCCGCTATGCCGAGGGCACGAACCCCAACGGCTCGCTCAACGACATCGCCGGCATCATCAACGAGCGCGG
>JAJXZC010000140.1 GCA_021780275.1 Pseudomonadota bacterium | reverse complement strand
TATGCGGAGGTGAACGACGACAAGACGCTGCTCGCCGAACTCATGCCGGATGGTTATCGCGCCAAAGGCCAACAGGTCGTCATCTTCAAGCTTGAAGCACTCGACACGAATTGCTCTCAGCACATCCCGATGAAATTCGACGGTGGCGATGTTGCTGCCGCCTTCGACCATCTCAAAGCACGCATCGCCGAACTCGAAGCAGAAGTCGCATCACTCAAGAGCGGAAAAGCCAACTCATGACACAGGCACGCCCCCTCCCCATCAAGCCACCTTTCACGAAAGAAAGTGCAACCGCCAAGGTGAAAGCCGCCGAAGACGCATGGAACTCGCGCGACCCCGAACGCATCGCGCTCGCCTATACACCGGACTCGGCCTGGCGCAACCGAAGCGAATTCCTGAAAGGCCGGGAAGAGATCAAGGCCTTCCTGCGCCGCAAGTGGGAGAAGGAACTCGACTACAGGCTGATGAAAGAACTCTGGGCCTTCGACGGCAACCGCATTTCGGTGCGCTTCGAATATGAATGGCACGATGCGAAGGGCCAATGGTTCCGCTCGCATGGCAACGAACAATGGGAATTCGATGCGGAAGGACTGATGGCGCGTCGCGAAGCCAGCATCAACGACGTCGAGATCGAAGAAAGCGAGCGCCGATACAGGGCATGATCGGCGCCCGCAATTTTCTTTACGCCCAGACGCCGGACGCGTTGGAGCGATAGCCGAGCGATCGATAGGCCGCATCGACCAGCGACTGACCGCGATCGTTGAGCAGGATCCCGTTGCCCATGCGGTTCATGTTATAGCCGAAGCTCATCTTCGCTGCCGGATCGGCAAAGCCGATGGAGCCGCCCATACCAACGTGACCGAAGGCGGCGTCCGACAGGATGCAGCTCATGTCACGCACATTGGGCACCTTGCGGTTGTCCATCGATTTCATGAAGCCCAGCGCGAAGCGCGTCGGGATGAGGAGCGTGGCATCCTCATGCGTCGCCATGGCGACACGGCCCATGCGCGCGAGCGTGTCGGCAGAGACGAACTCACCGTTGGCAAAAGGCTTGTAGAGACCGGCGAGACCCCGACCATTGGTGATGCCATTGGCCGAACCGATTTCAGCGGCATGACATTCGCGCGAATTGAAATCCGCACCGCCGTTGTTCATGAGGAAGAGCGAGGCCAGCGAATTCGGGTCGCTGATGACGGCCTGCGTGAAACGCGACTTCATCGACATCTCATCCGGCACCGCATTGATCATGCGCGCGACGCGCGGCTCATGTTCTTCCGACAGACCGATGTGAAAGTCGAGGCCGAGCGGCTTTGCCACTTCATCGCGGAAGAACTCGCCCATACGCTTGCCCGAAGCGCGATGCACAAGCTCACCCACCGTCCAGGCAAAGGTGACGCCGTGGTAGCCGTTGCGCGTGCCGGGCTCCCAGAAGGGCGCTTCCTCTTCCAGCACCTTGATCATGTAGTCGTAATCGTAATAGGCGCCGTCCTTGAGTTTCGTGCGCACGTGACCGAGACCGACGGAATGGTCGAGCATCATCGAGACGGTGGCGTTCTCCTTGCCGTTCTTTGCGAACTCCGGCCAGTATTTCGCAACCGGCGCATCGAGATCGAGGAGCCCGCGGTCGGCAAGCAGATGCGCGCAGATCGCCGTCGCACCCTTAGTGCAGGAAAAGACGATGGAGATCGTGTCGCGCGTCCAGGGCGCGCCATCGCGCGCAACCTTGCCGCCCCAGAGATCGACCAGCGTCTTGCCTTCAAGCGTCAGGCAGACATTGGCGCCAACCTCGTCGCGGCTTTCGAAGTTTTCAACGAAGGCATCGACGACGCCCTTGAACTTCGGATCATAGCTGCCTTCGACAAGACCTGCCTTCGTCTCGGCGGAAAAATTCTGCAACGCCATAACTGTTACTCCCTGAATTATTGTTGTTCGTTTGTTGTTCGAATTAATTGGTCGGCGAGACGGTGAGCTTGCCATAGCCATCGGCGAGCAGCGCCGCCTTGATCCGCGCCGTCATGATCGCATAACCCTTGGCGTTCAACGAAAGCCCGTCCCACCTGAAATATTCGTCGTTCGCCTCATCCGCACCATTGCTCAAGACGCTGGCGACATCGATGTAATGCAGCGAGGGATCGTGCTGAATATAGGCGTTGATCAACGAGTTCGCCCGCTTTGCGCCAAGCCAGCGCGAAGTGCGCATAGGCTGGGGATGGATCGAAACATAATAGACCGGCGCCATGACCTTCGCCTTGCGCAGCGCGGCGATGAAATGCTGGCAGTCATCCAGCACATCCTCGGGCCGCCGACCGCCCTCGTCCGACATATCCGCCTGACCGGCAATCAGCACGATGGCACTTGGCTTGTAGGGCACGATGATGCGCGGAATGTAATAGGTGACATGCGCGATCTGCGCGCCGCCGAAGCCGCGCCTTACGACGGGAATGGGCGCCATGTCGCGCGCCAGCATATCCCACTGGCGCACATTGGCGTCGCCGACGAAGAGAACCGCACCACGCGGCGGCGGATTGGAAACATCAAGCCGTTCGAAGGCGGCAATGTCGCCCGCCCAATAGGTCGGATTGCCGGAGGCGAGGAGCACATAGAGGAGGAAGCCGAACAGCGCGGCAACGGCGAGAAAAAGCACCCCGCCGATAATCAACAAAGTTCGCCGCATCGGCTCCCGCCCCCATATGACCCTATTTACTCAGGATAGATTCTGTCCCGAGCCTCAGCGTTCGGGCACCAGAACGATCTTGCCCTTGACCTTGCGCGCGGCCATGTCATCGAGAGCCGTGGCGACTTCCGAGAACTTGTACTCGCGCGAGACATGCGGCTTGAGCTTGCCCTGCTTGAACCATGTCATCAGTTCCTTGAGATTTTCCTGATGACGCGCCGGTTCGCGGCCCGTGAAGGCACCCCAGAAAACACCGACGATCTGGCAGCCCTTGAGGAGCGCAAGATTGAGCGGGATCTTTGGGATGGGACCGGCGGCGAAACCGACCACCAGATAACGGCCTTCCCAATTGGTGGCGCGCAGCGCCGGTTCGGCATAGTCGCCGCCGACCGGGTCATAAACGACGTCGGCACCCTGGCCGCCCGTCAGCGCCTTGATCTGATCGGTCAGCGCACGCTGCTGATCCTTGTCGAGCGAGCCTGTGGGATAGAGGAGCGTTTCATCCGCACCATGATCGCGGCAGACCTGAAGCTTCTCTTCCGACGACGCCGCCGCAATGACACGCGCGCCCATCGCCTTGCCGAGTTCGACAGCTGCAAGGCCGACGCCACCGGCCGCACCCAGCACGAGGAGCGTTTCGCCCGGCTGAATGTTCGCGCGATCCTTCAAGGCGTGATGCGAGGTGCCATAAGTCATGAGGAAGGCGGAAGCCGTGACATAAGACATTTCGTCCGGGATCGGGGTCACGCGCGCTTCGTCGATGGCGATCTCTTCGGCAAAACCACCCCAGCCGCAGGAGCCGATGACGCGGTCACCGACCTTCACCCTGGTGACGCCTTCGCCAAGCTTGGTGACGATGCCCGAGACTTCACCGCCCGGCGAGAAGGGAAGCGGCGGCTTGAACTGATATTTGTTTTCGATGATCAGAACATCGGGGAAATTAACAGCGGCGGAATGGACTTCGACAACCACCTGGCCCTTCTGCGGCTCCGGCGAAGCAACCTCTTCGATCACCAGGCTCGAAGGCGGTCCATATTCCTTGCACAATACGGCTTTCATAAGCGTTCCCTATCTTGGTTCGTCAGTTTCTTGGATGAATTTTCCTGAC
>JAJXZC010000798.1 GCA_021780275.1 Pseudomonadota bacterium | reverse complement strand
ACGAGAATCCGGCTGTGAACCATATGCGCGCGCTGGCCGCGAAACTCGGCGTCGTGCTGCCCGTCTCGATCTATGAACGTGCAAATAATGCCTTGTTCAACACGTTGGTCATGGTCGACAGCGACGGCGAAATTCTCGGCATCTATCGCAAGTCGCATATTCCCGACGGTCCGGGCTATAGCGAGAAATATTATTTCTCGCCGGGCGACACAGGCCTGCATGTCTGGAACACCAAGGTCGGTCGCATCGGCGCGGCAATCTGCTGGGACCAGTGGTTCCCGGAAGCCGCGCGCGTGCTGGCGCTGCAGGGCGCGGACATTCTTTGTTATCCGACGGCCATCGGTTCGGAACCGCACGACCCGACGATCCATTCGCGCGATCATTGGCAGCGCACCATGCAGGGCCACTCCGCCGCAAACCTCATTCCCGTTGTCGCCTCGAACCGTATCGGTCGTGAAGTTGGGCGGACGTGTGAACTGACCTTCTACGGCTCGTCCTTCATCACCGACAACACGGGCGCGAAGATCGCCGAGGCGAACGAGACGGACGAAGCGGTGCTGACCGCCACATTCGATTTGGAGAAGAACCGCCGGACGCGCGTCGAATGGGGCGTCTTCCGCGATCGCCGTCCAGACCTCTATGGCAGGCTCGCCAAGCTCGACGGCGCGCACTGACGCTGCAGAAAGCCCGAACAAGGCTTCCCCGATCTGCTATAAAGCTTCAAACAAAATTGATTTGAGGCGGGGGAGACGCGTTCATGGATTTCAGCTTTACCGAGGCGGATGAAGAGTTCCGGATGAATGTCCGGCACTTCTTCGAAACGGAATATCCGCGCGATATCATCGAGAAGATCGCCAAAGGTGCGTCGCCTGCCAAGGAAGACTATCAGCGCTCCGAACGCGCGCTCGACGCCAAGGGCTGGGTCGCGGTGAACTGGCCCAGGGACGTCGGCGGTACGGGCTGGACGGCGAACCAGAAATATATTTTCGACGAGGAACTGGAGCGCGCAGGCGCGCTCAACGTCGTACCCATGGGACTGCTTTATGTCGGCCCGGTGATCTACACATTCGGTACCGACGAGCAGAAGGCGCAATGGCTGCCGGGTATCCTGAAAAGCACGACCTTCTGGGCGCAGGGCTATTCGGAGCCGGGTTCGGGCTCGGACCTTGCCTCGCTGCAATCCTCCGCTGTGCCCGATGGCGACGACTATATCGTCAATGGCACGAAGATATGGACGAGCCTCGGTCAGCACGCCGACTGGATCTTCTGTCTCTTGCGCACCGATAATTCGGGCAAGAAGCAGGAAGGCATCACCTTCCTCTGCATCGACATGAACACGCCGGGCATTACGGTGAAGCCGATCATCACCATCGACGGCAAGCATTCGCTCAATCAGGTAGAATTCGTCGACGTGCGCGTGCCGCAGAAGAACCGCATCGGCGAAGAGGGCAAGGGCTGGACCTATGCAAACTACCTGCTTGGTCATGAACGCACTTCCTATGCGCATGTCGCGGGCAAGCGGAAGCAACTCCAGAACATTCGCGCGACGGCGCTGAAGACGAGTGTCGACGGAAAGCCGCTGCTGAAGCAGCCGGGATTTGCGCAGAAGCTCGCCGATCTCGAAGCCCGTCTCGATGCGCTGGAGCTGACGGTGCTGCGGACGCTGGCCTCGGTTGCCGATGGCGGCGCGCCGGGCGAGGAATCCTCGATCCTCAAGGTGATCGCGACCGAACTGGCGCAGGATATCACCGAACTGGGCGTCGAGGTCTTCGGCCCCTATGCCCAGCCGACCTTTCCAGATTCCGTCGTGCCGGAAGGCTCCGACAATTTCGCGATCCCGGCCAATGCCGCGCCATCGGTCGCGAGCTATCTGGGGACGCGGGCCCAGTCGATCTATGGCGGATCGAACGAAATCCAGAAGAACATCATCGCCAAACGCATATTGGGCCTCTGATTTAAGTTGGCTCACACGGGCGGCGAAATAGGCCAAATGATGCGGTCTAAGGTCGCGATCTGGCCGTTTTGGCCCCTGTTTGTGCTTTTTTGCGCCGAAATGGCCCTCGGGCCGCACTTCTTGCGTGACTGGAGGGCAAGGGCGCGCTATTGCCCGGTCTCCCGTCCGGCTTGCGTTCCATTCGCCCCGATGAGCGGGACTTATGCATGACTCAAGACTCAGGTTTACCCGTGGCATTTCCCCCGACCGCAACACCGCTCGCTCGCGCATTGGCCGAGCATGACTATGTCGATCCGACGCCCGTGCAGGTGGCGGTGCTGGAGGGGGAAGCCGATGGGCGCGATCTGCTGGTTTCCGCCCAGACGGGCTCGGGCAAGACGGTCGCCTATGGCCTGGCCATGGCGCCGACGCTGCTGGGCGATGCCGAGACTTTGGGCAAGGCCGATGCGCCGCTCGCCCTCGTCGTTGCCCCGACGCGCGAACTGGCGCTTCAGGTCCACCGCGAGCTGACATGGCTTTATGAACATGCGGGCGCGCGCGTCGTCTCCTGCGTTGGCGGCATGGACCCCAAGGCGGAAGCACGGCAGTTGAACTTCGGCGCGCATATTGTCGTCGGCACGCCGGGCCGTCTGCGCGACCATCTCGAACGCGGGCGCCTGCGCATTGGCGATCTCAAGGCCGTCGTTCTCGACGAAGCAGACGAGATGCTTGATCTGGGTTTCCGCGAAGACCTTGAATTCATTCTCGAGGCGACGCCTGCCGAACGCCGTACGCTGCTTTTCTCTGCGACGCTGCCCAAGGAAATCGTCAGCCTCGCAAAGAAGTATCAGAACGACGCCTTCCGCATTCAGGCAGGCGGCGGCGAGCGCGGGCATGCCGATATCGAATATCGCGCCATCGCGATCATGCCGCGCGAAGTGGAACATGTGGTCGTAAATGTGCTGCGCTTCGTCGAAGCGCCGAGCGCCATTGTCTTCTGCAACACGCGCGAGAGCGTGCGCCATCTGCAGGCCGTGCTTTCGGAACGCGGCTTCGCCGTGGTCGCCTTGTCCGGCGAATTGAGCCAGGGCGAACGCAACCATGCGCTGCAAGCGCTGCGTGACGGTCGCGCGCGTGTCTGCGTAGCGACCGACGTGGCGGCGCGCGGTATCGACCTGCCGAACCTCGGCCTCGTCATTCATGCAGAACTGCCGCATGACCCGGAAGTGTTGCAGCATCGCTCTGGCCGAACGGGTCGCGCGGGCCGCAAGGGCGTGAGCGTCTTGCTGATCCCGAATTCGCGTCGTCGCAAGGCGGAAATCCTGATCCGCAATGCGCGCATCAACCCGAGCTGGGGTAATGCGCCGACGGCAGACGACATTCGCAAGCTCGACCATCAGCGTCTGATGGAAAGCGACATTCTGAACGGCGAAACGACGGAAGAAGATCAGGCAATGGCGGCGGCCTTGCTGGCCGAGCGTTCGCCGGAGGATATTGCGACGGCGCTTGCCCGCATCTATCGCGCGCAACTGCCTGCGCCTGAAGAAGTGCTCGATCCCGGCCCGCAAAAGGGTGGACGCGACAGGGACGAACGCGAGCCGCGCAATCGCCGCGACCGCGATGACAACCGCGAGCCCCGTGCGCCGCGTGAACCGCGTCCGCGCAAGGCGAGCACGCAGGAACTGCCGGGCGGCAGCGTCTGGTTCCGCCTCAACGTGGGTCGCGAGAAGAACGCCGACCCGCGTTGGCTCCTGCCGATGATCTGCCGTCAGGGCGGCGTTACGCGGCGCGAGATCGGCACGATCGACATTTTCGATCAGGAGACGCGGTTCGAAGTCGACGGCGCGATCG
>JAJXZC010000121.1 GCA_021780275.1 Pseudomonadota bacterium | reverse complement strand
AAATGGAACAGGACGTTCTTATCTCGCGCGCTGTGGTCGAGATCTTCAACCATCCGCTCCTAGGATCGGCGCTGCGGTTTCGCGGTGGCACCGCCCTCAACAAAATAATCTTCCCACAGCCATTACGTTATTCGGAAGACATCGACTTGGTCCGCACCGAGGCGACCCCGATCGGACCGGTGCTAGACGCGTTGCGCGAAGTGCTCGAGCCATGGCTGGGCCGCGGGAGCTTCGCTACCAGCCCGGTTGCTCCCAAGCTCCGATTTCGGGTCCCCGCCGAGGACGATCCTGATGTTCAGATTCGCCTCAAGGTCGAAGTGAACACAACCGAAATCCAAGCGTACGACGGAGCCGCATCGGCTCATTATGCGGTCGACAATCCTTGGTTTACCGGTGCCGCCACGATCCCGACCTTTTCGCCCGAAGAACTAGTGGCGACCAAGCTGCGCGCGCTCCTCCAGCGCGACAAGGGCCGCGATCTCTTCGACCTCGACCACGCGCTCACCCAGTTCCCAGACCTCGCCATCGACCGCGCCGTCATCATGTTCGGCCGCTATCTCGCTCTGCGAGATCAGACCATCAGTCGCGCCGAGGCAGAACAGCGCATGCTCGCGAAATTTGCGCGCCCAGACCTGCTTGGCGACATCCGGCCGCTGCTGCCGCCGGCTCTGGCTGACACGCTCGATGAGGCGGCCGGCCGCACAGCCTTTCTGAGGGTGTTCAGCGCGTTCATCGAACGACTTCCTGGGCAGCCTTGGGCGCGGACTGAAGACATCGCCAGCCAGCTCGGCCTGCCGGAGCTTGGAAGGCCCACAGCATGATATTGCCAAATCAGTGTGCTACCGAGGACGATTTTGACCCCCCGGATGAGACTTCCCAAGCGCAAAAAGGGCAGCCCAATCGACGACTTGATCGCGCGCGTGATGAGCGAGCGGCGCACGGCGTTCACCATCGCCCCTTCCGCCCTTGGGATTTCTCTCAAGCACCCAAAACGGCGGCGCGAGTCCACCGCGTCGCTTCGGGCGGTGGGCGCGCTCAAGCAGCGTCCGTCACCCTGCGGCGCACGCGAACACGCTTGTAGTTAGTCTTCTCGACGTCATTCAGCCGCCGGGCGAGTTGCAGTTCGGCGAATTCAATCAAACGCGCATCCGATCGGATCAACTCGATTATGCGGAAGGGGTCTTCCCAACCGCATAATACCGCCGGATCAACGACTTCAATCGCATATTCCATGGTCTCTAGCGTAGGTGTAGCCCGGAACTGTGCGACCGCCGCCTCGGTTCGCAGCCAATGGTGTCGTACCTCGTCCGCTTCGCGACGCACCGAGCCATCGGTCTCCTCGTCCGCCAGCGACGCCAGCAATGTTGTCGCGTCCGGTAGCCAGCCGATCGCCGCGCACAGCCTAAGGCGCTTTGCCGCATCAACAGCACCAAACCGCATGAGCAACATCGGACGCGCCTGTTCATGCGCTCTCCGCAATTCGCAGCATGCCGCACGATAGGCGACGGTCGGCGATCCGTGCTGATAATCATCTTCCAGATGATCGATCATGACCTGAAGCGCCTCATCGTCCAGGTGACGCACGATACGCGCAAGATACTGGCGGCGCGCCTCATGATCAGTCCAAGCTTGCACGAATGCCTGGGTTGCCAGACGCTTGTCGAGTGTCGCCAATGTCGTGATCGCATCGGGCTGCGCCGAGGTGAGAATGTCCGGAGGTGCGAAAGCGCGTTCCAGGAGCACGTTCATCGCACGCGCCGGGTCGCGCTCGGCAAAGCTCGTCACAAAATTCTCACGCAAAAGCGAAGGCCGATGCATCAGCCGCTCGCCGGCGCGCCACAAGGCTTCACCCGCTTCGCCCTGGCTGAGCCGGATCGACAATGCCTCGGCGTCGGTCGACCGCCACGAGCCAGCAGTCTCCAACGGTGCAAGGTAAGCATCAAGGACAGCACGTCCCTCGGGTGAGCGGTCTGCGAGAAGCACATTGAGGCAACCGACACGGCTAGCCTCGTCGGTGGTCTCTGCGAGTTGCACGATTGCCCGGCTCGTTATCGCCGGATCGGAAATACGAAGGGTCGTCGCCACCGACATCGCGCCGGCTTCGACGGCACTCCCCGGCGCGCTGCGCTGGAGACACGCCAGCACTTGTGCCTGATCGCCGTCTTCGACGAAGTCTGGGAGAAGGTTCATCCCAAGCAGGACTTGGTCGGGCGCCTCAGCAGCCAGGAGAGCGATCAGGCGCGGATGCCAGCGTTCCGGATCGAGCGCGAGCAAGACACGCCAAAGATCTCGTCGCGCGCCGTCGTCCCCTGCCTCGCCAAACCCGTGGACGGCGAGATGCTCAAGCTGAGCCATGACAGCCGGGCTCGGCGTGAAGATGCTGGAAAGGATCCCGGTGCGAGTCTGATCGAGATCATCGGGCGACAAGGCGTGCAAAATCAGCGCCTCATATTCCGCTCCACCGATACGGCGCAGCAATCGCCGGACGCTGACATAATGCTCATCTCGTGCGCCATCGAGATGCTCGCACGCGCGCGCGAAAAGCCGGTTCGACAGCGCCGTGTTCCGATACGCCGCGAACGACCCGTCGAAACGAGGATCCAGCGTCAAGCTGCCGAGTATCTCAAGCAGGGCCCGGCTCGGACCAGGCGATCCGGCCTGGCGCTCAGCGCTTCCAGCTCAGCTTCCGTGAAGCCCAGCGAAGCGATTTCGTCATCGTTCGCGGCGGTCCGACGCACCTGCAGCAAAAGCCGCGCGAGCGCCTTGAGCCTGGTCCCGGCGAACGAGCCAGCCCGGCTGCGTGCACGCGCCCAAAAATCCTCGAGCACGCGGTATTCGGTTTGCGGGTTCCAATCCTCGCGTTCAAGCGCGAGCGTCGCATAGATGCCGCATAATACCGGCAGCCGGAGCATGCGCCGGATCGATTGTGGAACGAGTCCGGCGGAAACGCCACGTTTGTCGAGCGCCTCGAACAATTGCAGCGGCGTGAACTCGCCGACCTGATGCACCGGGCAGCGCTCGAATTCCGTGAGCGTCAGGCTGTTCGTCACGGGCAGCTCGGCGACGAGATTGAGGCCTGGCCCGAGCCCGCCCTGCAGGCGAATCTCGTCAAGCACCCGCGCGTCTCGACAGCCCTCCCATAATATGGTCACGACCGCATCAGGCGTCGCCTGCACACGCCGCCATAGCTGGCCGAGCGCCGCGGATTCTATCGGTTGCTCAAGGAGCAGCGCCTTTCCGGCGATGGCGAGCCGAAGCTGCGTACAAAGATCGGCGGACGTCCCCGCGCGGATGAGAACGACGGGCTCCCCGCGGGCATCGAGAACATGGCCGAGCCGGTAAAGCGTCCAGGATTTGCCACATCCGAGGGCCCGGCGACGAGCGTCAACGGGTCGGCCGCACTGATCGAGATGGGCTCGCGCACATCGAGGCATGCGCTGAAATTTCGCTCACCAAGGGCCATAGCGAGCGCGCTCGAGAGGCGGCGAGCCGCCGCGTCGGGATGACCGGTGCCGCTATCGGCTAGCCCGAGCTGAGCCAGCAGCTCGTCGACGGTAATCTGGGCATCGTTGTGCCTTGGCCTTATTGACCAAATAGCCGATCAGCTGATCCAGGCTGGGCTCGATCCGCTCGGCGTGTGGCGCACGGGTCGCGAGCCAGCGCAAGATATCAGCACGCGCCGCTGCGGCATTGATCGGCGTACCGATGACGAACCGGCCCAGAAACATGGCGAAATCATCCGAAAACGCATCGACGCCACCTCCCTTGGCCAAAAAGATCGCCCGGCAATGCG
>JAJXZC010000693.1 GCA_021780275.1 Pseudomonadota bacterium | reverse complement strand
TGACTATGCGATTGACGCGCCAGGCTACTCAATGTTTGGATGAATCGTTTGATGACGTACTCGACGACGTTGTCGATGTAGACGTCACGGACGTTGGCCGTCAAGGCGAGCAGTTGCTTGTCGGACTGGTCTTCGGGGGAGCTTGTCGCGCTTCGGATAGAAAATCAGCGCGTGTTGGCCTGGCTCAAAGTCGGTGCGCCCTTTCTGGCGGCGCCTGAACTCGGCAAGGCCGTTCCGGTGACGCTCGCGGTAAAAACGGCAGACAACCGGATGCTCTATCGTTCGCGCTTCGGCGGCTTCGACGATGAGCGCGAGGCCCGCAATGCCTGCGGGCGCCTCGCACGCGAAAGCATTTCCTGCATCGCGATCCCGCCAGCCAATTGGGCCATGCCCAAGAACGCGGCGAAGGAAAAGCAGCGCGGTTAACCCGCGTTCTGGCCGGACATCTCGTCCCCCGGCTCTTCCGACGACTGCCCGGCTTCGGCTTCCGCCGCCTCCGCGGTCTCCACTAGCGGCTCGTCCCGCACTCCCGGCATTGGCAGTTCGAGGACGTCGAGCAGCGCCCTCACCTCCGCGCGCGCGGCGACGTGCGACATCGACATCTGCGCGTCGACGCCTTCCTGCCTGAGATCGAGTAGCGTCAGGCCGGAGGGAAACATTTCACGAAAGATCACTCGCTCGCCGACGCCGGGCGCAAGACGGAATCCGATACGCGTCGCCAGCGCCTCCAGAACGCCTTCAACACGCCGCTTGTTCTTGGCTGCCAGCGAGGAAAGACGGTTCCGCATCACGACCCAGTCGATCTTGCCGCCATCGCGCATGACGCGCCGCTTGCGGCTCTCCCAGACCATTTCGCTGTAAACGCTCGGGCCCTTGATCTTCCAGCTCTGCGGATCGACGCGGCCCAGAAGGTCGAAATCGACAAAGCTGTCGTTCATCGGCGTGATGAGCGTGTCGGCGGTCGCGTGGGCAAGCCGCGACAGGTATGAGTCGGCGCCCGGGCAGTCGATGACGATAAAGTCGTTCTCCGCCGAGAGACGGTTGAACTCCGCCTCGAAGGCCGCCCGCTCGATTGCCTGCGCCTCGGTGACCGTGTCCGCGTCCGAACGGGGAATCACGACATGGTCCGGCATGACGAGTTTCACGCCATTCGCTTCGGCCCAGGCCTTGCGGTTTTCCACATAGCGCGTGAGCGAGCGTTGCCGGCTGTCGAGATCCATGGAGCCGACCCGGGCGCCTTCATGGAGCAGAAGCGCAATCAGGTGCATGGCCGTGGTCGTCTTGCCCGACCCGCCCTTTTCATTGCCCAGCACCACAATATGGGCTGAACCCTCGCCCTGCATCGTCTCCGTCATCGCCCCGTACCTGTACGCCTCTTGAACTTGCAGCAGAGTGTGGGTTCGGCGGGCCTGCGTCAATCGCGCCGCCAGCCAGCTCCGAATCCCTCGCACCCTTCTGATAATGCGATTAGCAGCATTCTCAAAATCCGATCCTGCCCATTTAATAATCCTGATGAAACGGCGTGCAAAACCGTGCAGACTTCTTGCGGGAAGTCCGCGCGGTTTCACCAAGGGGGGCCGCAAATCATGTTGCTGTCGCAATTCAGTCTGAGAAATATGGAGAAACCTATGGTCCATCGGTGAAAACCGGGGGCCAAGCGGCTGCGCGTCGTCTTCCCGTTCTGTGCTTTAAGCGGTGGATCGTCGATCCTCCGACGCAAAACATTTTGAACGAAAAAGAGGGGACGATGACTGCAAATCCGAATTCGCCAGGGGCTGGCGACATTTCCGAAGACGTCAAAATTCTGCACGACATGGGCTACGCCCAGGAGTTGAGCCGCTCTATGGGCGCCTTCTCCAACTTCGCCATTTCCTTCTCGATCATCTGTATCCTGTCCGGCGGCATCAACTCGCTGGCCCAGGCGACATCCGGCGCCGGCGGTTTCGGCATTGGCGTCGGCTGGCCGCTCGGCTGTGCGATCTCGGGCGTCTTCGCGCTCGCCATGGCGCAGATCAGCTCGGCCTATCCGACGGCCGGCGGCCTCTATCACTGGGGTTCGCTGCTCGGCAACCGGTTCACCGGATGGCTGACGGCCTGGTTCAACCTGCTCGGCCTCATCACGGTTCTCGGCGCCATCAATGCCGGCACATGGACCTTCTTCGTCGGCGCCTTTCCCGGCCTCGGCATCGAGAACACTCTCACCAACCAGATGATCTTCCTCGTGATCATCACGGGCGGCATGGCGCTCATCAATCACTACGGCATCAAGCTCACGGCAATGCTGACCGACTTCTCGGGCTATCTCATCTTCGCCACGGCGATCGCCCTCACGGTGACCTGCCTCTTCTTCGCGGAGAGCTGGGATTTCGCCCGCCTCTTCACCTTCCACAATTATTCCGGCGATGTTGGCGGCGGCGTCTGGCCGCAGGTCTCCAACAACTGGGTCTTCCTGCTCGGTCTGCTGCTTCCGATCTATACCATCACCGGCTATGACGCCTCGGCGCACACGTCGGAAGAGACCGTGAAAGCCGCCCATGCTGTGCCGCGCGGCATGGTCCGTTCGGTCATCTGGTCGGCGGTTTTCGGCTACATCATGCTCTGCTCCTTCGTGCTGCTCATTCCGAACATGGATGAAGCGGCGAAGCAGGGCTGGAACGTCTTCTTCTGGGCGATGGACGCCCGCGTTCCCGGCGGCCTCAAGGAAGTTCTCTATATAGCGATCTTCATCTCGCAACTTCTCTGTGGCCTCGCGACCGTCACTTCCGCTTCGCGCATGATTTTCGCCTTCTCGCGCGACGGCGGCCTGCCTTTCTCGAAGATTCTTTCGAAGGTCTCGCCGAAGCGCCGGACGCCGGTGGCGGCGATCTGGACCGGTGCGGCGCTCGCCGTGCTCTTCGTCTGGGGCTCGACAGTCGTCTCCATCGCCGGAACGTCCGCTTACGCCATCGTCGTGTCCTGCACCGTCATCTTCCTCTTCTTCTCCTTCGCGATCCCGATCACACTCGGTCTCTTCGCCTATGGAACGTCGAAGTGGCCGAAAATGGGCCCGTGGAACATCGGCCGCGGCGCCTACTCTCTCGTCGCGCTGCTCTCGATTGCGTCGATCATCCTGATCTTCGTCATCGGCGTGCAGCCGCCAAACGACTGGGCGCTCAACATCACGGTCGGGTTCCTGGTCGTGACCGCGATCATCTGGGTCATCTTCGAAAACCGGCGCTTCCAGGGTCCGCCCACGGGCGACCTCATCGCCGAACGCCTCGCCAACATCAAGGCGGCGGAAGCCGCTGTCGGCGAGACCACGAAAGTCTGACGTTTCAGATTCTAGCCGCATGAGAGGGCGTCAGGTCTCACCGGCCTGACGCCCTTGGCGGTTCAAGCGGGCTATCCGAACCCGCAGAGCAAGCAAAATGGAGTTACTCCGAATGCCTCAACCCGCTCTAGGTAAGCTCACTCTCGACCAGCTATCCGATCTCGTCAGCACAGGCGACATCGACACCGTCGTCATGGCCATGCCCGACATGCAGGGCCGTCTCGTCGGCAAGCGCATGCAGGCCGGCTATTTCCTTGACACCGCCGTGCATGAAACGCATGCCTGCAACTACCTGCTGACCGTCGACACGGACATGGAACCGGTTCCCGGCTACAAGGCCGCGAGCTGGGCCCAGGGCTACGGTGATTTCGTGCTGAAGCCGGATATCGGAACGCTGCGCCGCATCCCCTGGCTGCCGGGCACGGCGCTCGTTCTCTGCGACACGCTCGACCATCACGGCGAGGACGTGCCCCATGCGCCGCGCG
>JAJXZC010000752.1 GCA_021780275.1 Pseudomonadota bacterium | reverse complement strand
CGCCGCGGCCTCGCCCGTCATGACGTGCCCGGCTATCGATTGGCGCGACTCGCCATTCATATCGAACTGCGGGGGCAGGGGCTTGGTGGACAGCTTCTTGCCGCCGCCGCCAGGCGCTGCATCCTCGCGGCGACGGAAGTGGGCGGCGTCGTTCTTGTCATCGACGCCAAGAACCAGCGCGCCGCCAAATGGTACGCCGAATTCGGGGCCCTGCGGCTCCATGACGCACCTCTCACCCTGGTGATGTCGTTGGCCACGTTCGCGGCGGAACTGCAAAATGCGGGTCGGCTCTGACCGCCGACATTGAACACGCTCGGCAACATTCCGGCGAAGACGGTTGCGCAATTTATCCCAAGGCTTGCCTCGGCCTTTCCCGATCACCCGAACCTCTAACGAGCACGACAATGTCCCACGCGATTATCCGCGGCAAATCTGGACGGCGGCACGAAGTCGATTTCGACGAAAGCGCATTGCGAGTCGAAATTCATGCGAGCGAGGAAACAGTGGAGATTTTCATCGAGGCCGACACCGAGGAATTGCCAGAAGAACGGCGGCGCTTTGCCTTGATCAACATCCCTCGTCACCTTTTCAGCCGCGCCACCGCCGAGGCCGCCAAACGGAAAGATAAGAAGCTTCGGCAGGAAGCCTCTTCCTGAGCACAGGCGCCCGGTGATGGAGAAACAATTCTCATCGCCAGGCCTTCAAATGTTACAAATGACCCGTTTAGCTCTCGGCGAAGAGGTGCAAATCCGCCTCGCCTCGACCGTGGCGGCTCACGCAGGAATTCGCGATGGATCAATTTCGTAATCGACCTCAGCAACTTATACAGCCGGGTCCGAGCGCCTGTTGTTCGGACGAGTTCGCAAGCGCGGCCGTCGACACCAACACGGTGACGAGGGTCGAACTGCTGGATGCGGTTTATAGGGCATGCCCAATGCTGTCGCGGGCGCAAGCACGCGAGATTTTTGAAACGACGCTGGAAGAAATCGTCGGCGCACTGCTGCGCGACGATCCGGTGAAGCTGCGTTCCTTCGGGAACTTTTCCACGCGCCGCAAGCGCGAGCGCGTCGGCCGCAATCCACGCAACGGCGTCACGGCGAAAATTTCAGCCCGCCGGGTTCTGGTTTTCAGGCCGTCGCCAACGCTGATCGCGCGCCTCAATGGCGGAGCCGCCCAACGAGAAGATTAGCGCACCTTTGGGAAGATCCGTCACGCAACAGCGCGCAAATCGAAATCGGCATGAATGACGTCGTAGGGAATGCACACCTTGTCGTCCTTGGTGCGCTCCGCGATACCCCATTCAATCAGCGCGGTCACATCGTCATGAACCCGACGAACATCGCGACCAAGCGATTTTGCCAGTCCACGGATCGTCGAAGGACCGATTTTTTGCAAGTGCTCGATGAGCTCCCAGCGCTTCGGGCTAATGACCGAAAAAAGCTGGGCTGGCGAGGTAAACGTGAACGTGGCGGTTGGACTTGATGGTTCGCCCGCGTTCCACGCTTTGATGAAAGCCGCTCCCATCTCTTCGAGAAGATCGGCGTCCGAAGCCCGAGGCCGAATGCGGATCAGCGCCTGGTTCATGATGACCTCCTTCTGTTCACTTCCGCCAGGAAGTCGTGGATCAGTTGTTCGACGGTCGTGAAGACGTAGGGGCGCTCTTGGCCGTCGAGGTGGCAGTGATCGCCTTTGCCACGTTCATTGTCGAACCCTACGATCCGTGTTCGGTCACGGCCGAAATACAAGCGATACTTGAACGAATGGCCGCTTCCCGCCACTGACGCGGGCAACTCCCAGATGACCATTTCGACGATCGATCCATCCGGAAGAACAGTTTTTGCTCGATGGATCAGGCGGGATCGCATGTTGACAACGATGCCATCGTCAGCGTGCGTTGTCAAGGATGACAACATCCCCGATCATGGAAAGCACAGCCTCGACAAACCGAGCCAAAAGGATATCTAACGTATATTTATTTGCTATGTAAGGACAAAAGCACATTTCGCATAATATAGATTATGGAACTAAGCAGCAGATTGCGAATTATATCAGTCGCGCACCTTATCATTGACGTCGGTCTGCGTGAAGTCATTACCCTTAAACAGCAGCGGAACGCGATAAGCTCTTGCGTAGGCGTAGGCGAAGCAATCGCCAAAATTCAGATCGGCCGACTGGCCAACGACGCGGCCATAGGTTTCAGCGGCTTCGACAGCCCGTCGCCCTATGTCAGCAGAAATCAGAACCTCTTTGACCGCGATCGCGGCGACGAACTCTTCGACGGTCGCCAGCGCCCGGTCGATCATTTCGGCGGTCGGCGGCTTTTTCGTCGGCTTCGCCGCGATCGAGGCGAGCGCTGCCGTCGCCTCCCCCTCGCGGCCCGTGAATTCCCGGCGCCTATCCAAAGTCGGCTCGTGGCGCTGGGACGCAATTCGCCGGACCTCGGCGAAGGGTGATCGAGCGGCCTACCAGGGCGTTTAGCACTCGTACGCAGGGAGTGCTAGAATTCATACGCCGTGATATAAACGAATGGTGAACGATTCGCTGCTTGTTGAACCGAATCAATCTGCAAGGTCGGGAAGATGGCTAGATGCACAGCGCCGGTTCGGGGCCACATACGAGGCGGCGGGGCGGACTGTCCTGCATGTAGTGGCCGGTACAGCCGATGGGGCGGAGGCTACAGCTCGTTCTCCCAACCCTCCTATTCAACGCCATCCTATTCGCCGCCGTCCTACTCCTCGTCGTCGAACAGTGGCGGCGGCCGCACCAGTGGACGCAGTAGCCGCACTTCGAAACCTAGGTGGGCGCGAGCCAGTTCGACCGTTTGGTACACGCCTGCCGAGGTGCAGGAGCTCGAACCTGTCCGCGCAACCGTCGAGAAGCAAGCGCCCCTCGACCTCCGAGACATCTTCCTCTGTCATGCGTGGGACGACCGGCAGGGTGCCGCGAAAGACCTGTACGAGCTGCTAAAGGCGCAGGGCGTTAAAGTTTGGTTTAGCGAAGAAGATATCCGACTTGGCGTGCCGTTCCTCCGCGAGATCGACAGGGGTTTGGCGAAATCACGGATTGGCATCGTGTTGGTGACGCCCAACTTCCTGAAGCGCATCCGAGGCGAAAGCATCGCCGATAAGGAGCTTTCGGTGCTGTTGCAGCAGGGCCAGATCGTTCCCATCATTCATGGAACGGACTTCGACGCGCTGCGCGAAGTCAGCCCCATGCTCGCATCTCGCAACGGCCTTAGCACGGCGGAAGACAGCATGGCCGATGTCGCGACCAAGCTCGCCGATCTGGTCGCTCTCTAACTTTGGGCCACGGCGGTCAGCATGGCTGACTCTGTTGATCCGCTTTTCTGACGGTACTGCTAAGCCGAACGTCGGCTCTACGGAAGGGTGTGAATGTCAGCTTTTGGCGCTCCTGGCGTATCCATCGCCGTCGCGTCATCGACCGCCGATTGTTCTGGAAGCGGTACTTCGATCAAAGCCGGCTTTCCACCCCTTCGGGACCCTGGGTGTAGATTCCTGATGAAGGCGCCCCCCAAAAACGAAATGATGGCGCCCCCCGTAACGAGATGATCCCGCCCCCCAATTCCTGGATAATGGCGCCCCCCATTACGAGATGATCCCGCCCGGGTGATTTGGTGAAGGACGGGGGCCGCCGCTGGCATGTTCAAAGTCGCTTCTTTGGCGATCCAAGGGAGCAATCGATGCCAGCGGAGCGAATTTCCATGCGCCAGGCGCGGATCGTGTCCCCTGCGGTGGTGTAGCTGGAGCCGGGCCGCCGAGAAGAACTCCGGCATGGGCCGGGTTGGTCAGATCGCCACGGCGGGCAGTCCGACGATCGGATCATCGCTCAAGCTGGCGATGGTTTCCAGCGTCATGTGGCGGCAGCGTTGGACCGCCCATTCGTCGTTCTGCTCCAAGAGGATGGCGCCGACGAGCCGGACGACGGCCTCGTCATTGGGGAAGATGCCGACGACCTCGGTGCGGCGTTTGACCTCGCCGTTGAGCCGCTCCAGCCCGTTGGTCGAGTGGATTTTCTGCCAATGATCCTTGGGGAAGGCCATGTAGGCGAGCACGTCGGCCTCCGCGTCGTCCATGAATCCAGCGAGTTTGGGCAGTTTCGGCCGCAACTGATCGGCGACCTTGCGCCATTGCGCCTTGGCGGCCTCGGCGCTGTCCTGGGCGAAGGCGGTGGCCATGAAGGCCGAGACGACGCGCCGCCCGCTTTTGCCGGCGTGGGCCAAGGCGTTGCGCATGGTGTGGACGCGGCAGCGCTGCCAGGAGGCGTTCATCAGCTTGGCGACGGCGGACTTGATGCCCTCGTGAGCGTCGGAGATGACAAGCTGGACGCCGCGCAGGCCACGCCGGCGCAGCTTGCGCAGGAACTCGGTCCAGAAGGTCTCGGCCTCCGAAGGCCCGATGTCCATGCCGAGCACTTCGCGCCGCCCATCGGTGTTGACGCCGACCGCGACGATCACCGCCGTCGAGACGATGCGATGGCTGCGCCGGACTTTGACGTAGGTTGCGTCGAGCCAGACATAGGGCCAGTCGCCTTCGAGCGGGCGGGTGAGGAAGGCTTTGACCCTCTCGTCGATCTCCTCGCACAGGCGCGACACCTGGCTCTTCGAGACGCCGGAGCCGCCCATGGCCTTCACCAGGTCGTCGACCGAGCGGGTCGACACGCCCTGGACATAGGCCTCCTGGATCACCGCGGCGAGCGCCTTCTCCGCCATCCGCCGCGGCTCCAGAAAGCTTGGAAAATACGAGCCCTTGCGCAGTTTCGGGATGCGCAGTTCGACCGCTCCGGCGCGCGTTTCCCAGTCGCGGTCGCGATAGCCGTTGCGCTGGGCAAGCCGCCCCGCCGGATTGCGCTCGCCATGCGCGGCGCCCGTCAACGCGCCGACCTCCAGCTCCATCAGCCGTTCGGCGGCAAAGCCGATCATCTCGCGCAGGAAATCGGCGTCGGGCGCCTTTTCCAGAAGCGCGCGAAGGTTCATCATCTCGTCGGTCATCGGTGGTTCCTCGGTTGCGTTGGTGTCTCGCAACCCAAACCTTACCGGAGATTCGTCGATAGCCGCCGAAAGCCGCTCGCTCGCTACAGCGCTATGAAGGGCGCGCTTCGCGTGCGGCTTTCTCCCGACTTCCTACACCACTCGTTGGGACACGACCCAGGCGCGCGAAATCATTCGACTGAAATTTTCTTCTTTCTCGGCGCACGAAATCGCCCGGCGGCTCGGCATGGCGCGATCGACTGTGCGCGAAACGCTGCAAAGAGCCGAAAGCGCAGGGCTTTCCTGGCCGCAAGCGGAGAGCATGGGCGACGCGGCGTTGGAAGGCGCTCTCTACGCCAATCGCCGCAGCAAGCGGGGGCATCGGCGGGTCGCCGAACCGGATTGGGCGACCGTCCATCGCGAGTTGAAGCGCAAGCACGTCACCCTGACGATCCTTTGGGACGAATATATCGCCGCCAATCCGGGCGGCTATAGCTACTCGCGCTTTTGCGACCTCTACCGGGGCTTTGCGAAGACGCTGTCGGTGACGATGCGGCAGACCTATGCCGCCGGCGAGCGGCTGTTCGTCGATTACGCCGGCGACACCGTGCCCGTCGTGGTCGATCGGCTGACCGGAGAAGTGCGCGAGGCTCAAGTCTTTGTCGCCGTTCTCGGCGCGTCGAGCTTCACTTTCTCCTGCGCCAGCTGGACGCAGGCGCTGCCGGATTGGATCGACGCCCATGTCCGCGCCTTTGTCGCGATTGGCGGCGCCCCCGAACTCCTCGTGCCGGACAACACGAAGACGGCGGTCATCAAGGCCTGTTTTTACGATCCGGACGTCAACCGAACCTACGCCGAGATGGCGGCCCATTATCGAACCGCCATTCTGCCGACGCGGCCCTGCAAGCCGCGCGACAAGGCCAAAGTCGAGCGGGCGGTGCTGATCGTCGAGCGCTGGCTGCTCGGACGGCTGCGCCGGCGCACCTTTTACAGCCTGGCGGAACTGAACGCCGCCATCGTCGAAATGCTGAGAAAACTCAATGACGAGATGGCGATCCGCCGACTTGGCGTCACCCGCCGGCAATTGCTGGAGGACGTCGATCGACCGGCGCTGAAATCTCTGCCAATCGAACCTTACGAGTTCGCGCAGTGGAAGACCTGCCGGGTCGGCGTCGACTACCATGCCGAAATCGCCAGTCACTATTACTCGGTTCCCTACCGCTTCGCCCGCGCCGAGGTCGAGGCAAGGCTCACCGTCCGGACGGTCGAGATTTTTCACCGGGGCGAGCGGATCGCCGCCCATCTTCGCACGGCCTGCACGGCATGGCCAAGGCCTTCGTCGAAATCGCGGCGTCCGACGAAGCCGGCGGTCTCAGCCATCCGGAATGGCTGGGACTTCTGCTTGATCGCGAGGCCTCGCTGCGCCAGGACAAGCGATTGGCCTCCAGGCTGCGCGTCGCGAAACTGCGCCAGCAAGCCTGCGTCGAAGACATCGATTATCGCAGCCCCCGCGGTCTCGACCGCGCCATGATGCAAAAACTCATCGACGGCGGCTGGATCGACGCCCACGACAACTTGGCCCTGGTCGGGCCAACAGGGGTCGGGAAAAGTTGGCTCGCGTCAGCGCTCGGCCATAAGGCTTGTCGGGATAATCGGTCTGTCGTCTATCAGCGCGTCCCTCGGCTGTTCGAGGAGTTGGCCCTCGCGCGCGGCGACGGGCGCCATGCGCGCTTGCTGCGATCGCTCGGGCGCGTCGATCTCCTGGTGCTGGACGACTGGGGCCTTGAACCGCTCGACGCCGCAGCGCGCCACGATCTCCTGGAAATCCTCGAAGAGCGCTACGGGCGAAAATCAACCCTCATCACTTCACAGCTCCCCGTGGATCGCTGGCACGAGATTATCGGCGATCCCACTTACGCGGATGCGATCATGGATCGCCTTGTCCACAACGCTCACCGCATCGAAATGACCGGAGAAAGCATGCGGCGCGCCCGCGCCAAGAGCGCGATCCACTCATGACCGGGCGCGCGACAGGGATTGCATCCGGCCTCCAATGGCCATTCCGGCCGGGGCTATTGTAAAGCCTGGCCCTTCAGGCCACCGCCTCCGGCGGCTGCGGGCTTGACAATAGCCCCGGCCGAAATGAAAGCGCGGCCGTAGAATGCAAGGGCGCTTGTTGCTGAACTCTGGTTTCGATGTCCCTGCGCACTTGACCGGACGCCGTTCCAGGCGCCAAGAAAACATCAGCCAGCAAGCCCCACGGCCCGGGCGCCACCATCCCGTTGCCGGGGGGCGGCATCATCCAGGAATCGATGGGCGCCATGATCTCGTAATTGCCGGGCGCCTTCGTCGGAATCGACACCCTGGGATTTGATTCCAACGCCGCCGATCAGCCTCGTTTTGCGATCGGCCGCGACAACAGGCCGACTCCTCGCGACAGAAAATGCGAACGGAGTCCCACGGCCTTCCAGAGCGCCAAAACTCAATCCTCTGCGCGCGCGCCGGGCGTCAATCGCTCGATCGTGCTGACAATCACGTCGGTCGAATAGACGGGCTGCCCGTCCCGGGTGAACCGGTTTTCCGCGATGCGCGCTTCGGCGTAAATCGCATCGCCTTTCTTGAGATTATCGATCGCCCACTGCGCGGCCCTCGGATTAAGAATGGTGAGCGGAACCCAGTCGGTTTCCTCACGCCTTTCCCCGCTCTCTCTATCGATCCAGGACCGATTGGTCGCCACCGACAATTTGGCGACCTTCTTGCCTTTCGCTCCCTCAAAACCCTTGGCGTCCGCGCCGACATGTCCCCGGATGATGACCAAATTGGTGCTGCCCATTGAAAGTCTCTCACGTTCGAATTCGACGCGGATCGAAAATTGCTCAGCGAATGACTGCGCATTTCCAAATCGCGCATTTTATTATAATGACCGTGCTCGCCAGCTTGGCAAGCTCTTTTCTTTCCCAACGTTCGAATGGCCAATTTCAAGCCCGCTGAAGAATCCCGGATCGGCGCGATCGACGAATTGCGCGGGCTGGCCTTCCTCGCGGTGCTCGCATCGCATTTCGGGCTGGCCTATGGGTTGGACTCGTCCTTCGCCTATAGCCTCGCCCTGCCCGCTTTCGGCGTCGGCGTCGATTTGTTCTTCGTGATTTCAGGCTACGTCGTCGCGCAGAGTTATCAGCGCTTGACGATCGCCGCGCACGGCGACGTGAAACGCGCGGCGTCAGCTTTCTGGCTCAGGCGCGGCATTCGAATCGCCCTCCCCGCCTGGACGACTATCATCATCATCGCCATCGTCCGGCATTTGAGCGGGCCGGTTCGAACCGATGGCGATCTGACATCCGCCTCGATCTTCGTCGCCAATTTTTATTGGGCCGCATGTTCACGCAATGTCGTCCCCTGCCCCGATCAGCTGGTTGCCGGGCATTTCTGGAGCCTCGCCCTCGAAATGCAATTTTATCTCGCCGCGCCATTGCTCTTGGCGGCGCCACGGCGCCTCGCTTGGCCAGTGAGCCTAGTGATCGTCATTTTTGGCGTCATCGCGCCCCGGCCAGTCGGCGGCTGGCTGTGGTCCCTTCGTCCAGAAGGTTTTCTCCTCGGACTCCTGCTTCGGCAAAAGCCCCCTGCCCTGCCCCCGATGAGCCTGGCGCTTGCGCTCTACTGGCTGGCGGTCGCGGCAATTTTTGAGCGCATTGCGCAGCGCGGCCCGTCGGGCTTCGGTCTCACCATTGTCGCCCTCATTTTCGCCTTCGTGCTCGCCGGCCGGCTCACGGCGTCAACATCGCCACATTGGGGCGCAGCCCTCCTGCGCGGAATCGGACGCTTCTCCTATGCCGCCTATCTCGTCCACTTGCCCGCCCTCACCGCGGTGCGTGATCTCACGCTTTCCCGGATCGGGCCCGGTTTCTCGATGCTCGCCGCCGCCATAGCCATTCTGGTGCTGAGCGTCGTCGCGGATTTGTTGATCGTGCGGCCGGCGGCGCGTTTGAGTCGGCGCGTCTCGAACGGTTTTATTATAACAAATTGCGTTTTTTTGGAAGTCGCATAAAAGGAGATGACCCTCGGCGCCATGAGGCCCATCGTGAAACAGATATTTTTGCTGGCTCTGATTTTCTTCGCCGTCAACGTTTCCCAAGGCGCACGCGCCGACACCTACGGCTGCACAGTGATGCTTTGCACGGCCTCCGGCGCCGTTCCCTGGCAATCCGTCCCCGCCTGCGTGCCGCCGGTCTCTCAGGCGTTGGCAGGCCTTGACGTCGGCATCCCCTGGCCGACTTGCCCCGAGGCTGGCGCTCAAAACGACGGCGCTCATCTGCAGCAAGAGATCCTCAACGCAATCGGCACGAAAAACCTGTGGTGAACTCACTCGCACACCGGTAAAAGCCACACAAAAGGAAGGCCTCATTCAAAATTAACCCCCGACGCGGGTTTCGCCCCGTTTGTGCCGAACATAACAATTATGACGCAGACATTATTCTAATAATTTGCCGTTTTGCCCTAGCGTCAGCGCCCTCCTCCCGAACCTGGGCCCGGCGGATCTTGGCAAGATTTCAGGACCAAAGAATGCCTCCGGATCGTGTGAAATTGAAACCTGTCGCCAAACCTCGCTCAATCTTTTGCAAACCGCTCAACCTCTGCTTCCCGCAAATTTATCGGCTCCATCGCTCGCACCGCATTCCATCCCTACACAAGCCTTTGGCAAGCGCTGCCTGGTCGCTCGAGACGCACGGCAAATTCTCGCTCCATTGTGAATTTTCGGCCCAAAGCGAAATCGTGCTGGCCAAGCCAATAAGTCATTTGGCGCCGACCGATCGAAGCTCGTTGATCCTGCGCCACCATTGGTCGCGATCCAGAGCCCAGGCTTATCTGCAAGGCATCGAAGATATTGCTCCCGATCGCGGAATCGGCGGCGTCTTCGTTCTCGATGGGGCCTGTTTCACCCTGAGTCGCCGCGCCACCGCCAAGGCATGGAAAGGCCCGATGATTTTCTATCTCGCCGACCTGTTCGCGGACGACGACAAACTCAGCGTCCAAAGCTGGGAAATGTCCGCCTCCTGCGACGGAATCGTTGGCAGTTCCGATATCTTCTACGACGCCGAATGACATGGGGCGGCCCCTCACGCTCGATGCTTTTCGGTTCTCCGGGCGTTGATCTGCGCCATCAGGATCGGGCCGAGCGAGAAGGTCCCCTCCCCTGCCTTGCGCGTCAATTGCCGCAGATAGCCGCCGGCGGACTGGATGGTCGCGCTTCGCTGCAAAATGCAAGCGACGACGATCGCCGCCTGGGTCTCGCCCATCACCGTCTGCGCCTCCTCCCAGGCGCTGGGACTGATTCCAAGCATGGGCCGAACAACCACCACGGTCGCGAGGAAGTCGCGCCAGTTTGATATCCCGTTTCTGGCGTAGTCGATGAGATCCGGACACGCGTCGAGAATCATTCCCAGGGGATAGGCTCTGTCTGCAAGGGGCGGTTTTTGGGGTTTTGGCTCGATCTCGGCCGCCCGGCCTTTTTGGAGGGCAGGTTCAAGATCAATTATGGAGTTTGGGTTTGAATTCTGTATGTGACGCTCGTTTTGGGACTCATTGGCGTCCAATTGTTCAGCCTTAACGTGGCTTTCCAACAGGTTCTGCACATCGTCGGCAAGCTGGGACAATTCGTCGGCGATGGCCTCCAGCTGGTCGCGGGTTGCGGACCTGGGCACCGCGGTCACTATGCTGCGGAAGGCTTCGTGAATGCCGTGCCAGTCGGCTCTCCCCTGCCCTGCAGGCGATGTGGGAACGCCTTCCTCAATGCCGGTCGCAATCATCTTGGCGATGTCGCGGCGGCACAAAGTGATCCGCTCGCGGGCAAGTTTGATCGCACGGGCCTGCGCTTCGACTTCGGCCGCCAGGCGTTCGAATTCCTCCGATCGCGCCACAAGCGGGGACAAATCGAACCCGAACGCCATTTCGACTGCGCCGGAGGCGCCTTTCCGGGCATAGCGCTTTCCATTGGGACTATCGCGCCGCACGATCAGGCCGGCGTCGACCAGAGCCGCCAGATGGCGACGCAAGGTGGAGGCGGGCATGCCATGCGCGCGCAGCGACAATTGCTCGTTCGACGGGAAAACGATGAACTTGTCCTGGCCGAAAAGCACGGTTTCTGGGTGGAAACTCAACAGCGCGTTGAGAACGGACAAGGCGCGCTCCGACACGCCGAGGCGCGCCCTCCCCGCGCAGATGGCGTGGAAGACTTTCCATTTATGAACGGCTTTTTCGGGCGAACGTGTCGCCGCGGCGATTTGCGTCGCCACATGGGCAAGCTTCAGCGATCGCCGCCCAAAGGGCGTCGTTGGCGTATGTGTCTGCATTTCCTTGCCTCGCTTTGGGCAAAGAAAACCTGCTCGCCGAAACGGCGCTAAAAACGCTTGACGATTTGGCCGGGAAGTGATTCTCTGAGGTTGCTACACCAAAATCAGAGGCTTCCGGAACTCCGTTTCGGGGGCCTTTTTCTTTGCGGCTTTCACTCCTAGATTTCTCAGTTCACTTAGTTTTCGCAGGCCCCATCGGAGCCATCGAATGCGCGATATTCATCAAACAGTTTTGGCAACCGACCAGCCAAGAATTCCGCAAAAGCAGAGGCTGTCGATTTCGCCAAAGTCACTTTCACATCACGCTCGGTCATGCGGATGTGCGCGACAATTTGCCCTTCCGCGTCAGAAATTGCGATCGGCGAATTTGGAGCCACAGTTGATCTTTGCCGAGTCGCCGCGCTCAATACGCGGGCAAATCGCGCATCGCTGTCCAATGCCGCGAAAGTCGGCTTCTCTGACGCGGCGTTGATTCGATAAAGCGCCTCCTTGTCGTTCAGTGCGTCCGCCAATTCTTGCCACCGACGTCGCCCAATCTTCGGAGCCTTGCCAATCTTGCGGACGACCTCGATCGGCACGGCTTTCGCGACGGAAACCAGCTTGGACGTCTCGGCGCGATCAATCGCTAGGGCCTGTTGAATGACGGCCCGGCTTCTGCCAGCCCTTTCCAAGGTGAAGGCGAACATCGCCCGCTCGATGAAGCTGAGATCTTCGCGTGCGGAGTTTTCGACGCCTTGCGCAACGATGAGTTCGTCATCTGAAAGCGGGCGTACAATCGATTTGACATTTCGACCAAGCTGAGCCGCGACGCGTACACGACGATGGCCGAACGCCGTCTGATACCGTTCCGGATGATCCGGATGGGGCCGGAGCAAAACCGGAATTTCCTGTCCCCGCTCGGCAATCGACTGTTTCAGCGTGTCAAAGGATGCATCGTCATCAAGAGCGAAGCGATCGGCGAACGGTGAGGGATCGATGAGAGCCGGATCAACATCGAAAATATGCTCACCGTCGGCGAACTGGGCCCGCAGGCTTTCGTTTTCGCGCTCAATACTCGAGAACGTGTCCCGCATCGAGCGAACGGCGCCGGCGGATGCGCGCCGCGGCTCGCCTGCCGCGTTGTCCGCGGACAACGGTTGGACCGCTGGCGCTTGTTGCGCGAACAGGTTGCGTATCGTGTCGCTACGTTTGCTCATCGACCCCATACCTTTTTGATGAGATCCAAAATTTCGCGATTAACGCCGTTAATCGACTCAAGGGCTCGATCATAGGCCGCGCGCCCCACCGCCCCTTTTTCCAGTTCATAGAGCGACTGTTTCGTCAGACCCGCATTGGCTATTGCCGTGGACTTCCACACGGTTGCCCCGAGCACGTCCGGACCGAAAAGGTTTCGAAGCAACGCAACGATTTGCGTCTCCGGGACATCGTTGGGGTCATGACGGGTGACGACAAAACGAAGAAAATCATAGTCGAGCCTGCCGCCAGCTTCCTCGATGACGCTCATGACGTCGGAGGTCATGAGCAGAAATTGGTTCATGGACGCGACGTCGACCATTTGCGGATGAATGGTGACAAGCATCGATGAGGCGGCGTTCAACGCCCCCATTGTGAGATAGCCAAGCTGGGGTGGGCAGTCGATGACAACGACATCAAAATCATCGCGGACTTCGTTAATGGCGGCCCCTACCCGGCGGAAAAAAATGTCATGGCCGCGCAATGACCTGTCCATCATCGCCCGCGGGGTTTGATGTTCGAATTCCATGAGTTCAAGATTGCCGGGAACCAGGGAAACGCCATTAAAATACGTTGGACGGACAACCTCGCGCATCGGTCGACGGGCGGCGTCGTAACGAATTGCACCGTAAAGCGTCTCGCCCTCGCCGATTTCAAATTCCGGCTGATAACCAAACATTGCGGACATCGAAGCCTGCGGATCGAGGTCAACCGCTAGAACGCGGTATCCCTCGAGCGCCAGGAATTGGGCGAGATACAGCGCCGTTGTTGTTTTCGCCGATCCCCCTTTGAAATTTGCAACGGCGACGGTCTGCAATTTTTCGCCGGTCCGACGGCGCGGCAAGAAATCGATGGCGTCCTTTGGCCGCGCCTCCGCGAGAAAAGCGCGAAGCTCCCCGATTTGGGTCGCCGTATATGACCGACGTCCTCCAGCGGAAAGCATCGGGGTAGGACCCAGGCCATCGAGCGAGAGTTGCCGCAGGTATCCGTCAGAGACGCCGACGAACCGCGCCACTTCCCCAGAAGAAAACGACCGGAGCCATTTTTTTGACGTCGGCGGAAAGAGCGAGGCGCCTAGAGCCTGCATTTGCCCGGACAGCGCCCGCGCGTGACGTGCAATCCGCGCAGTCGTCTTCTCGCGCACATCGATCAAGGGGGAAGTTTGGCTGACTGACACGCGAGACGGTTCCTGAGCGTTAAACGGCGTTTTTCCGTCTCAAATAAAGCCCGATTCGATGAAACTTGCAAGGAATTAAGGGTTAACGATTACTTAACGTATGCCTGGAGCAAAAGCTGTCTCTCCCCCGCTCCCGTTTGTTGTCCGCGGACAACAACACTTCAAGATCGCCCCATCACCGCCATCGCGCTGTCGCCGCCGATTACCCCCCTCCCCAGATCGCCATATCGCCGGTCACGAAATCGCTGGCGGGATCCGCGCCGACGGAACGCTGAAAGGATGCCCAAGCTCCTGCTCCCGCATGTTGTCCGCGGACAACAATCATCCCCCGATGCAATAGGCGAGGGTTCCAGCCGATCCCCTCCGTAGGTATCTCCCCTTGCCCTATCGCCATTCGCGCTATCCCCCGCCTTTTGGCGCAACGGGCGTCTCCCCAATTCGGCGACCGCGAATATTATACCCTGTCTGGCGGGTCGTCGCGGACATCATCCTACCCCGTTAACCGCGCCGCCCTGCTCGCCCCCTGCTCCGCGTCGTTGTAATAATTGGCCGCCTGCTGAACGGATCGATGCTGAGACTGGCGCATCGCCTCGGGCAGCGGCACGCCCTGACGCGCCGCCTCGGTCAGGAACCCCGACCGCAGGCCGTGCGCCGAATAAAGCGAAGGATCGAGCCCCGCCGCCAGGCAGCGCTGCTTGACGATCAGGTTGACGCTTTGCGGCGTCAGCGCCCGATCTTTCAGTTTGCCCCATCGGTCGATGGCGCGGAACAACGGGCCGCTGGCGATACCGCTGCGCTCAATCCAGGCTTTCAGCGCCACGACCGGCCGCCCCGAAACATAGGCCCTGGCGTCCTCATTCGCCGCAGTCGTCTTGGTTCGCCCCAGGCGCAGAGACAATGAGGGCAGGGCGCCTGTTTCCGCCGCAATCGGCGGCTCGTCGCCCAGATCCTCGACCCGCAATTTGGCGATTTCCGAGCGGCGGCGCCCGCCCGACCCAAACGCCAGCAACAACAGCGCGCGATCGCGCAGGTCGATCAGGCCGTTGGACGTACACGTGGCGAGCAGCAACTCCAACACATCGCCGGTGACCGCGCGCGCGCTCTTGCGCGACCGCGGCCGCAAATTCGCCCGCACGGCAAGCTTCAAGGCGCTGCGGACGCCGGGCGCCGAAAAGTCGCCTTGCAGATTGCGCCAGCGGTGAAGCGTCGCCCAGTTGGAGAGGCGACGTTTGACCGTCGCTGGCGCATGGGGACCCGGCGCGCGCAAATGACCGGAGCCAATCAGGACCTCCGCCACGGGCTCCGGCATGCCGTGCGCGCAATCGACCGCGCGTTGCTCCGCGTCCCAGAGGTGATGGGCGATGAATTTCAAGATC
>JAJXZC010000392.1 GCA_021780275.1 Pseudomonadota bacterium | reverse complement strand
CAAGTTCGGCCTGCCCTTTTGGTTGGCGATCCCGATTGCGAGCGCGGTCTGTTTCGTCGCGGGCTTCTTGTTCGGCTTTCCAGCGCTGCGCTTCGGCGGTCTTTATCTGGCGCTTGCGACATTTGCGCTTGCGGTAGCAGCGCCGCAACTGCTTGCCTACAAAGGCCTCGATTTCCTCACCGGCGGATCGCAGGGTCTGCAAGTGCCGAAGCCTGGCGCCCTATTCGGATTGCCGACAACGGTCGACCAGAGCGTGTTCTGTTTGTGTCTCGCAGTCGCGGTCGCCTTGTTCGTCGTCGCCGGCAATCTCGTGCGTGGGCGGGTCGGGCGCGCGCTCGTTGCGATCCGCGACCATCCGATCGCCGCCGAGACAATGGGCGTCAACGCCGCGCTCTACAAGACCATCTGCTTCGGCGTCAGCGCCCTTTACGCCGGCATCGCTGGCGGCCTCGATGCTGTGGCGGTCGGCTTCGTTTCGCCGGAGAGCTTTGGGCTGGCGCTGTCGCTCGCCTTCCTCGTCGGAATTGTTATTGGCGGCCTCGCCTCTATCGGCGGCGTGCTGTTCGGCGCCTTGTTCATCGAGTTCGTACCCAATTACGCTGACCAGTTGACTGTCTATTTCGGCGAGAACGCCAAGGCGCTCCCCGGCGCGGTCTACGGCCTCTTGATGATCCTTATGATGGCGGCCGCCCCGATGGGAATTTCTGGTCTCCTGCGGTCGCTGGCGCGGGCCAGCGGTCTTCGCTCGTGAGGTGGAGGAAGCGAACATGATAAATAGACGCCAGTTCCTGACCGGCGCCGCCGCGCTCGCGGCGGCCACCCAGGCGCGAGCCGACGCCATGCCTGGCGTCACTGCGAAAGAAATCAAAATAGGCCAGACCATGCCATACAGCGGCCCTGCCTCTGCCTATGGCGTGATCGGCAAGACGGAAGCCGCCTATTTCAAATGGATCAACGAGCAGGGCGGCGTGAACGGCCGCATGATCAATTTCATCTCGCTCGATGACGCCTACAGCCCGCCGAAGACGGTCGAGCAGACGCGCCGACTCGTCGAGCAGGAGAAGGTCGCCTTCCTGTTTAACCCGCTCGGCACCCCGCCCAACCTCGCCATCCACGATTATTGCAACACGAATGGCGTGCCGCAGCTCTTCGTCGCCACCGGCGCCGCCGCGTTCTCCGATCCCGAACATTTCAAATGGACGGTCGGCCTCCAACCGAACTATCAGACGGAAGCGGCCATTTTCGGCAAGCATATTTTGGCGACTACGCCCAAAGCCAAGATCGCCGTGCTCTATCAGAATGACGGGTTTGGCAAAGACTACCTGATTGGGCTGAAGGCCGGCCTCGGCGCCGATCACGTGGGCATGGTGATCAAGGAGGCGTCCTATGAGACCTCGGAGCCGACCGTCGAGTCGCAGGTGACGGCTCTGCAGGGCTCAGGAGCGGACGTGTTCCTCATCGCCGCGACGCCGAAATTCGCCGCGCAGGCGATCCGCAAGAGCTTCGACCTCGGTTGGGACGCGACGCGCTACGTCACCGACGTCTCGTTGTCGATCGCGACCGTACTGAAGCCGGCGGGGCTTGCGAAGGCCAAGGGGCTTATCACCGCTAATTACGGCAAGGACGCGAGCGACCCGCGCTGGAAGGACGACGCTGGCTTCAAACAATACAAGGATTTCATCGAAAAGCGGATGAGCGCGAGAGATTTGGTCGATTCTAACGCCATCTACGGCTACAACGCCGCGATCTTGATGGTCCACGTGCTCAAGCAGTGTGGCGACGACCTCAGCCGCGCCAACATCCTCAAGCAGGCCACCAGTATCAACGGCCTCGATCTGCCGATGCTGCTGCCGGGCATCAAGATCAACACTTCTTCGACCAATTACAGCCCGATCCGGCAGATGCAGCTTCAGCGCTTCAACGGTTCGAGCTGGGAGCTGTTCGGCGAGATTTTGCAGGGCTGAGGTCGGTCAAAGCAATTCAACCAAGGAGGAAACATGCTCGATCGTCGTCAATTTCTCGCCGCCGCGGCTTCGGCGACCGTTTTCTCGATAGGCCGCGCGCGCGCGGCCGATGCGCCGGGGGTCACCGCCAAGGAGATCAAGATTGGCCAGACCATGCCTTACAGCGGCCCGGCCTCAGCCTATGGCGTCATCGGCAAGACGGAAGCCGCCTTTTTCAAGATGATCAACGAGCAGGGCGGCGTCAACGGCCGCATGATCAACCTGATCTCGCTCGACGATGGCTACAGCCCGCCCAAGACCGTCGAGCAGGTGCGCCGGCTGGTCGAGGAGGAAAAGGTCGCCTTCCTGTTCCAGACCCTCGGCACTGCGCCGAATCTCGCGATACGGGACTATTGTAACAAAAACATGGTGCCGCAGCTCTATGTCTCCACCGGCGCCAGCGTGTTCTCAGATCCCACCCACTACAAATGGACGATGGGTTACAACCCCAATTATCAGACGGAAGCGCGCATTTACGCCAAGCACATCCTGCAAACGAAGCCCAACGCCAAGATCGCCGTGCTTTATCAGAATGACGGCTTCGGCAAGGACTATTTGAAGGGATTGAAGGACGTCCTTGGCGCTGAGCACGCGAGCATGATCGTCAAGGAGGCGTCTTACGAGACGACCGAGCCTACCGTGGATTCGCAGGTGGTGTCGCTGCAGGGCTCGGGGGCTGACGTATTGGTCTTCGCGGCGACGCCGAAATTCGCGGCCCAGGCGATCCGCAAGTCCTACGATCTCGGTTTCAACGGCGTGCGCTATTTGAGCAATGTGTCGCCGTCGATCGCGGCGGTACTCAAGCCCGCCGGGCTCGAGAAGTCGAAAGGCCTTATCACGGCCTATTACGGCAAGGACCCGACTGACGCGCGCTGGAAGAACGACGACGACATGAAAGGTTGGTTCGCTTTCTGCGATAAATATATGAGCCATTCGACGATCGTCGACGCCAACGCATCGTATGGTTATGTAGTCGCCATGTTGATGGTGCATGTACTCAAGCAGTGCGGCAACGACTTGTCGCGCGAGAATATTCTCACCCAGGCGGCCAATGTGAAGGATCTGCGCCTGCCGCTGATGCTGCCAGGCCAGGCGCTCAACACCTCGCCGACGAACTACAGCCCGATCCGGCAGATGCAGCTGGCGAATTTCAATGGGAAGAGCTGGGAGCTGTTCGGCGACCTCATTACGGGTTGAGGGGGCGGCGTCGGCTATACTCCAACAAAAAAGCCGGCCGGCGCAGGCCGACCGGTCCTCCGGCGTCAGTCGTGATGAACGATGACGGTATGGTGGTGGTGGTGATGATGATAGCGATGGCGGACGATGACGGCGTGATGATCATGATGATGATGGTGGTGGTGATGCACAACCACCGTTGCGTCCGCCACTGTCGTGTCGTCCGCTTCGGCTGGGCTTAGCTGGCGCTGGGACTGAAACGCTTCGAGCGTCGCGACGGGATTGGCGACGGGCTCCAGCAGCTCGGCCAGAGACGTCGGGTTAAGAATCCTGGCTATTGAAGGCGCGGACGCATTCGCGACGGCGGGGACGGCGGCGGAGGCGCCGAGCGCCGCAATAAGGCCCAAGGTGGTCTTTTCCATCGGCTTTCCATGTAAATGATGTGCTGCAAAGGTCGAACGCGCGAGTTCGGACGGCGTTCCGCGCGGGCGCCGCCATGCCCGCCGCTTTGGTCGCCAACGCAATTTGAGAGTTCATTTTTGGAGAAGGCTGGCGCAAATTCGGCTCGACTTCTCGGAGGAACAGGGGACATCGGATGAACGTCACGCCGGAAACCGCCGCATCGC
>JAJXZC010000745.1 GCA_021780275.1 Pseudomonadota bacterium | reverse complement strand
CGGTTCACCAAGAAGAAGCTCGGCGCCTATCCGTCAATGTCGCTCGCCCATGCCCGCGAGATTTTCAAGCGCGACTATGCCGACGTGATCCAGAAGGGCCGAAGCATCAAGATCGCCACCGACACGCGGCCTGGCACCGTTGCCGATCTCTTCGAGGGCTATGTCGCGTCACTCAAGGCCGCCGCCAAGCCCTCTTGGAAGGAAACGGAAAAGGGCCTCAACAAGATCGCCGATACCCTCGGTCGTCGCCGCCTAGCCCGCGAGATCGAAGCCGAGGAAATTATCGAGCTGATCCGCCCGATCTACGAGCGTGGCGCCAAGTCAATGGCCGACCATGTGCGTTCCTATATCCATGCCGCCTTTAGCTGGGGCATGAAGTCCGACAATGACTATCGGCAGCAGTCCGCCCGGCGCTTCCGCATCCCTTTCAATCCGGCGGCAGGTATCCCCACCGAACCCAAGGTGCAGGGCACGCGCTGGCTCGACGAGGACGAGTTCGTTCAGCTCTATCGCTGGCTGGAATGCCCCGATACACCGGTCCACCCGCCTTATACCCGCGCCGTAAGGATCATCATGCTGACCGGTCAACGGGTTGAGGAGATCGCGAGCCTGCACATCGACCAATGGGACGCCAAGGAGAAGATCATCGACTGGTCCAAGACCAAGAACGATCAGCCCCATGCCGTCCCAGTGCCCCCGCTTGCCGCAGAGCTGCTCGCATCCATCAATGTCAACGAATACGGCTGGTTCTTCCCATCGGCCAAAGACCCCTCGAAGCCGGTCAGCCACGGAACGCTCTACTCATTCATGTGGCGCCAGCGCGATCGGGGCGTCATCCCCTACGTGACGAACCGCGATCTGCGCCGAACCTTCAAGACGCTGGCCGGCAAGGCGGGCGTTTCAAAGGAAATCCGCGATCGCCTGCAAAACCACGCCTTGCAGGACGTCAGCTCGAAGCATTACGACCGCTGGAACTACATGGCCGAGAAGCGCGCCGGTATGGCGAAATGGGACAAGTTCGTCCGCGCCATGCTCGCACGGAAGCGGACGAAGATGGCCGCATAAGCCGAGGTCGGGCCTTGATTCCGTGCGACCTTCGCTCCGCATTTCTTGACCTCACATAGCCCCAGAGCTATGTAGAGCGTAGAATCGGCGCTCATCCAGGCGGATCGTCGGAAGTCTCAGAACTGCGCGGCCAAATCTAAGCGGACGACAGTTCCGCCTTCCTGTTCGGCTCGTCCATGCGCCCCGTTTTTTTAAACCCAGCTTTGCGGATTTCCGTATCGACGGAGATCCGGTTGCCGGGACAGGGAGTCAATCGCATGAGGCGTGGCCTAGACAACGTCGCATTCCCGCCTGCAGAAAGACCCGACCGCACAGGCTCGCCTGATTTGGATGCGCCTCAGGATGTGGAAGGTCTGCGAGCGCTTCGTCAGATCGCCGGCAAAGGACAGGCCGATGTTGCGGCCGCGCTGAACATCAAGCAACCGTCCGTTTCCAAGATCGAGAAGCAGGCGGATATGCATATCTCGACGCTTCGCAGCTACGTCGAAGCCGTTGGCGGCGAGCTTGAGTTGACCGTCAGGCTTCCGAAGCGACGGGCCGTGCGCATCCACGCTCTGGGAGACGTCGTGACCCAGATTTCCGAGGAATTCGCTCCTCAAACAGCTCCCCTTGCTAAGGCCGGAGGTGCGGGATGATCCATCCGCGATCTTGCTTTGGCAAGTCTATCTTTACCGAACGCCGAAGACCGGCCGCTATTTTGGAAAGGCGTTGAATGCGATGATTGGCACCGAGACACGAACCGCAGCCGGTATTCTCACACTCACCGCCTTGCGCGGCATCGGCCCTGCCACGGCTGAGCGCCTCGCCGAACGATTCTCGCTCCTTGACGCGATCCTCGGCGCCGAGCCCGCAAAGCTTCGATCCGTCGTCTCGGCCGCCGTGGCTGAATGCCTTCACGAGCCGACCGCCATCGTTAACGCCAGCGAGAAGGCGCAGCGCGTGCTCGACGAGGCCGACCGCCGTGGAGTGCGCGTTCTTTCGATCTTCGATGCCGAGTATCCAGCCGCTCTCCGCTCCCTCGCCGACCGCCCGCCTATCCTGTTCGTGAAGGGTAAGCTCCCGCCTCGCCGCAGCGTCGCTTGCATCGGCACGCGCGAGCCATCCGAGTTCGGCGAAATCGTCAGCGACAGGATCGTGGAGACACTGGTCGGCGCCAATTGGGCGATCGTGAGTGGCCTCGCGATCGGCGTCGATACCTCGAGCCACCAAGCCGCGCTGCGCCATGGCGGGCTAACCATCGCCGTGATGGCGGGCGGTCTCGACGGCATCTATCCGAAGCAGAATAGCAAACTCGCCGACGAGATCCTGGAAAAGGATGGCGCGCTGGTCAGCGAGCAACCTTTCGGCGTGCCGCCATCGCCGCGCAATCTCGTGCAGCGCGACCGCCTCCAAAGCGGGCTTTCGATCGCGACCTTCGTCATGCAGACGGACATCAAGGGGGGCTCGATGCACACGGTGCGCTTCACGATCCAGCAGAACCGCCTGTTGTTTGCGCCAGTGCCGCAGGGTCGCCATGCCGCCGAGCCCAAGAGCCAGGGCATCCTGGCCATGACTCAGTTCCCGGCGACCCGTTTCGCCGACGCGGCGCGGGCTGAGGGTGACTACCGGCGAATCCTCTTCGAGCGATATCGCAGCCGCCCGGTCGCCGTGCCGCTCGCCAGCAAGGAGGATTACACCTCCATGCTCGAGTTGTTGGAAGGCCGGCTGGCGGGCGGCGAAGCCCACACAGACACCACTCGCCCGTCGTCGCCCACTCAGATGTCGATGCTCTGACGATGCCCGGCGCGTTCCTGTTCGACCTCGACATGACGCTTGTCGATAGCTCGGCCCTTGCCCAGCAGCGTCAATTCCAGATGTGGGACAATGTCCGGAAGAATATGAATCTGATCCGGCCATTCGCCGCGCAAGGGAGCGTGGCGCCGCATGAGATTCCCGGTCTTCTCAAAGCGGACGGACAGACGGTCGGCATCGTCACCTCATCGCCTGAATGGTACGCGACTTCAGTCCTTCAGCAGTTCCGCATTCCTTACGACGTTCTGGTCAGCTACGGCGATACCGAGAACCACAAACCCGACCCCGAGCCGATCCAGGAAGCGCTGCGGCGTCTCGGCGTGGCCGCCAGCACGGAAACGCTTTACATCGGCGATGACGTCGGTGACATCGAAGCCGCCTACCATGCCGGGGTGACTTCTGTCGCGGTTCGCTGGGGTCCCACGTCGATCTTCGAGCTTTCATCCAGCGCACCGGACATCTTCATCTCCAAGGCGTCCGCGTTGCTAAGGCGCGAACGACTTCCCGGCCGCGGTTATATCGGCGAAGCGCTGACCAGCGGATGGCCATTTCACAGCCATTGGGGCTCCATCCTGCATTGCGACGACGATCCAACCGTCTATGCGCTGGGCCGCTACTTCACTGCCTCAGATCCGCGCCACGCAACCAGCGCTTTGAGCGCGGCCGTGCTGTCGCTGAAGAACAATGACACCCACGCCAAGGTCCTCGGTGAGGCCGTCGGCAGGGCAATCGCGAACCTCGACTGGGCGCCGGACTATGTGGTGCCTGTCCCCATGAAGCCTTCTCAACAGCGCAATCGCTTCGAACTGCTGCTCAACGAGGCAGAGGACCATTTCGACGAGGACCTCGAAGTCGAGCTGAAGGGCCTGCGCGTCGTCAAGGAAATTGAGGGGTACAAGCAGATGAATCCCCTTGAGCGCGGCGAAGCGATCAAGGGAGCTTTCCAATCCAATTTC
>JAJXZC010000722.1 GCA_021780275.1 Pseudomonadota bacterium | reverse complement strand
TGTCGAAAGGAATAGTGATTGGCCGCTTGACCAACGTATCCTCGCCCTTAACGATGAGCTGCGATCCGTTGGACGTCACTTCGGCGATGCGGGCCTTGATGTATTTGACCTTGAACTCCTCCTGGCTGCGCCAGTAGTAGCTGGTCTCCAACAGGCCGAAGGTGCGGATGTCCATATAGTAGATATAGACGTGACAATCCGGTAGTTCCTCGCGGATCTCCATCGCCATGTTGGCGGAGACGGAGCAGCAGATCTTGGAGCACCATTCGCGGCCGATCTGCCGGTCGCGCGAACCGACGCAGAGCAATATGGCGACGCGCTTCGGCTTCTCGCCGTTGGAGGGTCGGCGCACGCCTTTGCCCGACGAGATCATCTGTTCCACCTGCGTCGTCGTGACGACGTCGGGGAACAGGCCGAAGCCCCATTCCGGCTTGTTGATGCTGTCGAAATGGGTGAAGCCCGTAGTGAGGATCGCCGCATCCGCGCCGAAACGCTCGCCGTTCGTGAGTTCGACGTCGAAGGCGCCAGGCGAACCTGAGAAGCTCTTGACTGTGGTCCCCGTCTTGATCGTCACATTGGGCGCGCCCTGGACGCGCGCCACCATCGAGCCGATAGCGTCTTTCGCCCATTCGCCCGAGGGCACCAGCTTGGCGTAGCCGGAGAAGATCGGCGCGCCGCCAAGCGTTTCGCGCTTTTCAACGAGAGTGACTTGCCGACCTACGCTCGCCAGCGCATGGGCGGCCGCAAGCCCCGCGGGGCCCGCGCCTAGGACAAGGATCGGATTCACGCGCGCGCCTCGATTTTCTGATAGCCGGGTCCGGAGGTGATGCGGCGTCGAGGATCGTAGAGATTTTCCTGCCGGCCCGCCTGGACCTCCTTCAGATAATCCTCGAACTCCGCCTTCTTCGCCTGCCAGTCAATGCCGACCTTCTCCATCAACTTTTCGGTCGATGAGGCGTGCCAGTGCGACTGCACGATGCGATAGGGATGCGCGCCGCAGGCGAGCGCCGCAAACTGGATGTCTGCGAGCACCGGCAGATCGACATCCTTGCCGGCCGACTTGCCGATCCACTGGCTCTTGTCGAGCGTAGTGATGCAGCCAGTGTCGTGACCGATGACGACGTCGGACTTCGCCTCGTCCTGCATCACCTTGAGCTTGCGGTCGATGGCGAAGGAGCGGGTGAACTCGCGCTCGGAGATGATGTGACGGAAACCGAAGCCGCAGCAATCATACCAGGTCGAATAGTCGATCACCTGGGTCCCCAGCGCCTGCATGACTCCGGTGGAGACAGCGACGCGGTTGCCTTCGAGGATCTCGTCCTCATAGATCGCGTCCTGCGGCACCATCTTGTAGACGTGGCATGCGGGATGCACAGTCGCGCGGACATTCGAGACATCGATCACGCGCCGCTTGGCGATCTCGTGGCGCATCACATGCACCCACTCGGAATAATGCACTACCTCCTCGGGCAACAGCAGCTTGCCATCGACGAGACGGCCGAGCTTGCCGAGAATCTTCTTCACCCGCTCGCGCAACTCCGCGGAATGGATGAGATAGCCGCGCACCTCCTTGTAGTTGCCGAACGACGTTCCGCAGTGGACGAGGGGATAATAGTAGCCGTCAGGCTTGCCCTCAGCTTTTGCCGAGACATAGGCCTGATGGAAGTTACGCAGGAACACGGCGGCGAGGCTTTCGAGATTGCCGATGCCGGAGCCGTGATAGTTCCATGCCGTGCAGGATGTCTGATCCGTCTCGTCGAGATAGGTCTTACCGAGCTGGTTCATCATCCACAGCAACGAGGCGGGATAGCCGGGGATATTGCCGCACTGGCCGCAGGATTTGTGATGCCAGAGCTGCGTGGTCGGGATGCGCTTGTCCCATCCATAGAGCGTCTTGACCGTAATCGGCTCATGCTCGTCGCGGATGCGGTGGACAACGATTTCGCCGTCCTTTTCGAGCTGCCACATGGCGTCGCGCACGTCCTCGACGCGATCCTTGTTGGTTAGCATCGAGCGCTTGTCGATGCGTTGCTCGACCCAGGCCGTCGCGGTCTGAGCGTCGGCGGGCGAGAGATGAGAATCGCGCCATTCCGAGCCGTGGCCGGTCAGGCGCTCGCCGCAATTGGTCTGCATGGGCCGCTCCTTGCTTCAGAGAAGCGCGAGAACCTCAGTCCTCGTCGTCCTCTTGGTTTTCCTCTTGCCAGTCTTCGAGGTCCTGGCGCTTTTCGTCCATGATGTCGGTTATGACGTCGAACAGATTCTCGTCGACTGTCTCCAACTGATCGAGAACCCCAGTCATTTCCCAGATTGTGTAGAGCTCGACCGAGGTCTTCAGGTTGACTTCCCACGCCGTCTCGGTGGTGTTGAGCGTCGGCATCGGGATGGCCTTGCGCAGCACTTTCAGCGGCGCGTCGACTTTGGAAATATTCGGCCCCCAATCGGCGAAATGATCCTTGTTGATCATGTCGGGCGAAAGCTGGTTGCCGGTCGAGATCAGCTTCAGCATCACGCGGCTGAACGGGCGCAGCACATTCTTGGCCGATTCCATGCCGTTCTTGATCGCCGCCTCGCGCATGATCATGACGAGACCGCCGGGCGAATTGCCGAAGGGGCAGCGCGCCGCGCAGGTGTAGCACTGCGCGCAGGACCAAATCTTCTCTTGCATAGCGTCATAGACGCCTTCGAGATTCTCGGTCCAAAGAAGCTGAACGATCTCGCGCGGGCTGAAATCGTAATAGTGCGCGGCGGGACAGGTGGCCGTGCAGATGCCACAGTTCAGGCAGCCGTTAAGCTCGTGATCGTATCTCAGGTCCGACTGGATGTCCTTGAAGATCGATTCGAGCTTCTCGCGCGGAACCGCTGGCGTCTCCGAAAACGGGTCGCCGATATAGGTCTGGACGCGCGTCGCGTGGCTGTGGTCCATGTCAGTAGGTCAGCACTTTGCAATCGCCTTCCATGATCTCTTCGATGAGATAGGCGCCGCCGACGATTCCCGAGCATTCCGGGATCAGATCCTCTTTCGTCATGTCAAAGAGGTCGAGATTGGGTGAACAGCTATAGAACTTGACGCCAGCCTCATGCGCGTCCTGGATGAAGGAGTAGACGCTCTTCGGCGAGCCGGATTTGACCACCAGCTTTTCGGCGACGCCCTTCTTCATCAGCTGGCCCGCCGTCGCGGTGCAGATGACCTCGACCTCATAATCCATGGCCGCTGCGACGCTGGCCTGGAAGAATGGCGCGCCCAGCTCCTCGCCGTTGCGCACATCGGTATTCAGCAAAACAATCACGAGCTTCTTGGCCATGCCCGCGCCTCCCATTTCAGAGCATATTAGAGAATGCTTATAAAAACGCAAGCCCCTATCGCGCTTATTTTAGCTCATAAGTCCGCAGGCGTTCACAAGGCCGACGACGGTGGGACTCAGCGCATCTTGTATCTGCTGACGCATTCCGCGCAGGCGTTCGAGCATTGGCCCGGGATTGTCAGGCGCCTCCTCGAACTCCATCACCAAGTCCTCCGCCATTGCGGCCTTGAAGGCGGGATGAGCGACAAAGCCGAAGGCGCGCTTGCCTATCTGAAACACGGTGCTCCGGCCGATCTCGTCGCGCGCGAGGACACGCGCGTAGTCGGGCGGCCGAGGCCAATCGCGCATGAAGATGACGCAAGGCGCGCTTTCGGGCAACCAACCATCGAGGGCTTGCGTGTCGGCGCGCAGGGAATGGCCGATCTCGAATGTGAGAGGCGCAGGCTCAACGGCGCCGCCGGCGGCGAGGCTCAAAATCTGCGCGCCGAGGCCGAAGGCGAGGATCGGCAGGCCCGCGTCC
>JAJXZC010000013.1 GCA_021780275.1 Pseudomonadota bacterium | reverse complement strand
GCGCGCATCCATCAGCTTGCGCATTTGCGAGCGCATGGCTGCCTGCTCGGGGCTGCGTTCGGGCTTGTCGGTGAGCGCCGCCTGGGTTTCGGTCTCGGAAGAAATCATGGCAGCCTCTAGCGGAATGATCTGCGCGCTCTCGCGCCGTAACCGTCCGAGCGCCTCATTGGTGGTGATACGAACCAGCCAGGTCGAGAGCTTGCTCTCGGCGCGGAAAGCGGCGAGTGCGCGCCATGCGCGCAGATAGGATTCCTGGACGACGTCTTCGGCCTCGGCGTCGTTTCGCACGATGCTGCGCGCCGTGCGGAACAGAAGCTGGTTGTGGCGACGCATGATCGTTTCGAAGGCGGCGCCATCCCCATGGGCGGCGCATGCGACCAGATCCGCTTCCGCGGCTCCTTCGGGAAGCCGGGGCAATGTCCGGTGGGATGAGGTTTTCATTTATGCCTCCATTCGTTGCGTCGACAAAAATTCGACGCGCTCGTTCTTTCGCTGTCCCGACTGTCGGCGCCAGGATCGCGGATCGCAAGAATATTCAGTCCGTTCGCAACAGGCGCCTGCTCCTGTGACTAATCCTTGCCCTGGCTCCGCAAGCTCAGAAACTCGCGGCGCAGGGCCGCATCCTTCAGGAAGGCGCCGCGCATGACCGAATTGGTCATCACCGAATTCTCGTCCTTAACGCCGCGCCAGTGCATGCAGTAGTGATCCGCCTCCATGACGACCGCCAGGCCATCTGGCTTGATGCGGCGTTCCAGTTCGTCGGCGAGCATGACCACGGCTTCCTCCTGGATCTGTGGGCGGCTCATGATCCAGTCGCAGAGACGGGCATATTTGGAGAGTCCGATCAGATCGGACACGGCGCTCGGCATGATGCCGATCCAGACCTTGCCCATGATCGGGCACAGATGGTGCGAGCAGGCGCTTCTGACCTTGATCGGGCCGACGATCATCAGTTCGTTGAGCTGCGATAAGTTTGGGAACGCCGTGACCGAAGGCGCGGCCCGGTAACGGCCGGAAAAGACCTCGCTGACGAACATTTTAGCCACGCGGCGGGCCGTATCAGCCGTATTGTGATCGTTGGCGGTATCGATCACGAGCGCGTGCAGGACCTCTTGCATCCGCGCTTCCACTTCGAGACGCAGCTCATCCAGCTCGCCGTCTTCGATGAAGTCCGCGATGTTGTCATTGGCGCGAAAATCCTGTCCGGCCTCAGTCAGCCTGCGTCGGATGCGTTCGGACGCCTTCAACGTGGCGATTGGCTTCTCACTTCTTAAAGCGGGGGCGTATGCGGTCTTGAGCACAGAAATTCTCCTGTTGCTGACGCCCAGCGTCAGGCGGGATTGTTGTTTGCACTGATCGCGCCTCATCGCAGACGACCAGCAACCCTTGTTTTCATGTCCGATCGCTTCCGACGCCGTGGCCATAGACCCGACGGCCACTAAACCACCCGCCAACAGCGAGGGTGAGAAATTCGCCGGCATCGAGCGCCAGCAAAATCCCGTCCGGTGCAAGCGGTTGCATATGATTGAGCCGGGGGAGCAGCCGGGCAACGAAGAGCGTGAAGACGGCAAGCATCGCCCCCGCTATGGGGGTGAGGGCGGGCAGGGCCAGCAGTGTGACCGCGGTTGCAGCGATCGCCAAGCGGAGCGCCATGGCCGGGCGGGGAAGTCTCGAAGGCGACATGACGATCTCCATGGTCGGTCAGGTTGGGAGGTAGGATGCCGCTAGACGTCTCTCGACGGCTTCCCGTCCTGCACGTTGGATGGAGCGGTTGGTCGCCGCGTTCCCGAAACTGGAAAAATTCTTTGATGACCCGGGTCAAGCGGGTTGGAGGCCTAGTTGTGAGCTTTCCATAGGTTGTCCATCCGGTCCTGAACGGGGAAGCTGAGCTTGTCGAAGCTTCAGCGAACCCGGAGGACCGGATGTCGCAGATGGGAAGTCGTTCGAGCAGCGCCGCGCCAGCGGTGCAATCGGCAATATGTCCGCCGGTGAGCATGAAAGCCAAAGGGCGGCATTGAGCATCAGTCAGCGCGTGGATTTTTGTTGTGCGCCCGCCCCGCGAGCGACCAATCGCCTGATTTTTCTCCCCCCCTTTGCCGCCTGCGGCCGAGCGATGCGCCTTGACGGCCGAACTGTCGATGAGAACCTCGGCGGGAGGTCCGCCCGCTTGCGCAAGCGCTCGAAACAAGGCCGTCCATACCCCCTTTTCAGCCCATCGGACGAAGCGATTATAGAGCGTCTTTTTCGGTCCGTACTCCGGCGGCGCATCGATCCAGCGCCCGCCACACTTCAAAACCTGAACAATGCCACTGATCAAGCGACGATCATCGACCCGCCGCTTGCCACGCGTGTCTGTCGGCAAATGAGGCTCGATCTTTGAAAACTGTTCGTCCGTCAGCCAAAACTGATCCCGATTCATCCGTGCTTCCTTTCGGAAGCCGTGAATCACAAATCACTGATCCGACCAACCATTTTATGGGTCCGGGCCCTAGGGGAAGATCGAACGAATGCGGGCTAGACGCGCCCCGAGGGGCGACCTTGAAATGAATGGCGTCGCGCAAGGACGCCGGCGTGATTTGCGTCTGTTCAACTAATCGCCAGGCCTGTGCATCGAGGCCGGCAGTTGCCGGTCGCCGAAGTCGATGGAGCTTTGCCGCAGAATATGCCCTTCGCGATCGACACTAAGCCGGGCGCGACGATTTCGATAGAAAAAGCTCAAGCGAAATTGTCCAGCGTGGGCGTCGACGCCCCGCTCGCAGATGCTGGTAATCGATTGCGCTCGCATCAGGGCCGGCACGTCTGAAGGCGGAATGCTCAGGAGTTCGCCAAGCAGTTCGGCGTCTATGACGATCTCGCCGTAGTGAATTTCGACGTTCATCTTGCGCTTCCTCTGTTATTTCGGCCGAGCCGCCGGCGGATTTTCATTTCGCCCGCGGTATATCCGGGCGGGCGGATCGCTCGCCGAAAACGATTCCCATGAAACCTCGACGACGACGTCCCAATCGGCGCCCACATTCGCTTCGCCCGAACCCGGGACTTCGCCGGGCGACTCGGTCGCGAGCCTTGGCGTTTCCGAATGTTTCAACATGATTGACTCCTTTCACGCGAGGACGGAGGGCGGCGTAAGGCGCGTAGCGTGGCGGTCGCTTATGTCGGCGCCGCCCGCGCCCGCGCATCCCGGTCAGGCCGGTTCGGCCCCGCGTCGCGAAATTTGATCGTAGCGAGCGAAATAGGCGGCGATCGCAGCCTCCTTGAGGCCGAGGTCGCGGAAAATCTCGCGCGACATGCGCCTCAGAAATTCGTCGTCCAGTTGGCCGACTCCGCCCCTCTTCCCGGCCTCGTCCTTTGCCGCGCCGCGCCATAGACAAGCCTCTGACGCCTCTGTGGCTGTCGCGATCTCAAAGGCTCCTCTCTCGAAATGTTCGAACATGTGTGTGTCCTCCCAGGAGAACGTCGCCCTTAAAGAGATATAATAAATATATCTTATAGTGAGCGGCGCGCTATTGCAATAGCGAGAGAACCGGGAAGGGACTGGCACTCGAAAGCGTAGAGGATCGGCCCGACTCATGGGTATCGCGTGTTCTGGCACGCCGCGAGAGGGGGGCCTGCCCTGCCAGCGTTTTTTTCTTGCATCGGGCGGGAGCTGTGATAAGAGATATTATAAATATATCTTTTAAGGAGATGTTGATGCTTCACCAGCCAAATCTCAGCAATCAGCCGGCGTCCCGGCTCGCGTCGAGCGCAATCCTTTGGCCGGAGACCTCCTCCCTGACGTCAAAGTCGCAAGGTTGGATTGCCCGCTCGGAAATGGCCGCCGACGAACTGG
>JAJXZC010000373.1 GCA_021780275.1 Pseudomonadota bacterium | reverse complement strand
GCGGACTCGGGACATCACCGACCGCTTCCTTTGCCGGCACACGCCGAATGATCTTGTAATAGTCCCACGGCTTCGTGGATTCTGAAGGTGACTTGACCTGAATCTGATACCAATCCCTGACGAGGCGTCCGTCGGAGCGCAGATGACCGTTCTTGACGGTCAGATCATCGACAGGGAGCTCCCGCATCTTGGCGGCGACGAGTTTCCCATCGCTCGAGCCGGCCGCCTTGACCGCCTTCAGATAGTGCAAGATGGAGCTGTACACGCCCGCCTGCACATAGGTGGGCGGCCTCTTCATCTTGTCCCAGAATTTCATCGCGAACTTTCGCGAGTCTTCGTCTGCATCCCAATAGTAGGGCGCGGCGATTGTCGTTCCTTGCATCGCCTGCAGGCCGATCGCATGGACGTCCGTGATGAAGCCGAGTAGCGCGACGAGCCTCTTGCCGGAGGCCTTAAGGCCAAATTCGTTGGCCTGCTTGATAGCGTTGATCATGTCGTTGCCGGCGTTGGCGAGCGCCAGCACATTGGCGTCCGACGAAAGTGCGAAGGAGAGGGCTGACGAGAACTCGCCGGATCCCGCCGCCACCTTGACGGACTTGACGACCGAGCCTCCCGCCGCTTCCACGGCCGCAGTCGTCGAATTGATCATTTGCGTCCCGAAGCTGTAATCAGGCCCGATCAGAAACCAACGCTTGCCGCCTTCGCTCACGATGCCCGGTACGACGACCTTCGGCAGCATGTCGACATCGAAGGTCCAAAGAAATCCCGTAGGCGAACACTGCGCCCCGTATAGATCGCGTGTGCCTGATCCCGAGATCAGTGCGATCTTGCCCTTTTCCTTCGCCAGATTCTGCACGCCGGCCGAAACCACCGAGACGATCAGGTCGGCGATGGCTTCGACCTTTTCCTGATCGAACCAGCGACGGGCGATTGCAAGGCCGATGTCGCCCTTGAACTGATGGTCGGCGGAGACGATCTCGATCTTGCGGCCGAGCACCTGGCCGCCAAACTCGTCCACGGCGATCTGGGCGGCCACCACGCTGCCGGAGCCGCCAACGTCGGCGACGACGCCGCTCATGTCCGACAATACGCCAATCTTGAGCGGCTCCTGCGCCCAAGCGGGCCCGCACAGCATCATTGCGGCTGCCAAAATGGCTCCGCTCAAGCGGTTGCTCATCGATTTCCTCCCTGCCGTGGCCGTTTCACGGCGCTGCGCATTGATCCTTGGCGGAGCCAATGATATCAATGGTTCAACCAAGACGTCAATGATCGGTGCGCTTGGACCGATTATGCGTCGGTCTTGTGGACGGGCGAGGCTCCGTAGGCCACGGCTTGCAGATTCTCTAGAAATTCCGCTCGCTTTCCGTGAGGCACAGGCGCCAAGAACGCTTCCTGAAGGCGAGCGGCGCCGGCGACGAGTTCCAGCAGGATGGCACGGCCTTTCGGTGACAGCGAGATTTCGTAGGAACGCGCATCGCTTCCGTTGTCTCGGCGATGAACGAGCTTCCGTTCGCTCATACGCTTGACCATTTCACCGAGCGTCGCCCTGTCCGCGTTCACGGCGCCAGCGAGTTTCGTCAACGTCAGCGGGCCCTGTTGGTGCAATGCGATCAAGACGCCAAACTGTCGTGGCGTAATCGCCTCTTGCGATGTGTAGTCGCGGTACAGCGCGTCATACCGCGTCTCTATGAGGCGAATAAGAAAGCCTACGCCCGAGTTGAGGGTCCATGCGCGAGCGAGCTTCTCGGGATCGATGTTCATGACGGCAGACCTGCAGACACTTGCTCGGGAATTGTGGACCCAGACCAACAGAGATGCTTGACGTCGGGCGAAGCATGATATTACGTATACGTAGCACAATGCGAGAGGCGCAGACAATGCGCTCCGTGCGGGACGAAACGCCACGAAAGCCGATCCTATCCGGGCCTCGGCCGCGCCTTACAGGGAGCGCTCCATGCTGACCGCCGAACAGAATGAAACGATTACGCGCGTGGGTCCCGGGACTGCGATGGGCGAATTGTTCCGCAATTACTGGATCCCGTTTCTGCCCTCGACGGACCTGGAGATCGACGGCGAGCCCATGCGCGTCCGTCTCCTGTGCGAGGATCTCGTCGCCTTTCGCGACAGCGAGGGGCAGGTCGGCCTGGTCGCGCATGCGTGTCCGCATCGTGGCGCGCCGATGCTGTTCGCCCGAAACGAAGACTGCGGATTGCGGTGCGTCTATCACGGCTGGAAATTCCATCGCAGCGGCGCGACCGTCGACACGCCGGCGGAACCGGAACGTAGCCGTTTCAAGGACAATGTGAAGATCAAGGCGTATCCCTGTCGGGAACGGAACGGCATCGTCTGGGCATGGATGGGCAAGCGCGCCGCTCCGGCCCTCCCGAATTATGAATGGAACATGGTCAGCGTGGAAAACGCCGTCGTGACGTTCCGCATTCAGGAATGCAACTGGCTTCAGGCGCTCGAGGGCGAGATCGATTCAGCGCATGCGCCTCTCCTTCACGGGCGCGCCGACGCCGGCGGATTCGTCAACCAGTGGCGCGCGGCGGCGGATCTTCGTCCAACCTTCGACTGCCTGCGCCAAGACTTCGGCGTCAGCATCGCCTCGCGCCGAGCGAACGAGGTCGGCTCTTACTACTGGCGCGTCAACCAGTTCGTGCTGCCTTTCTTCACTTGCGTCCCACCGCAGTCGAAATTTCCGGAGCTGAGCGGGCACGCCTGGGTGCCGATCGACGACGAGACCACGATGGCGATCATGTTTTCATATCGCCCCGACGGACCGATGTATGAAAAGAGCAAGCACGTGTTCCTGAACGGCCACAAGGGCCGGCAGGCGGCGCATGCGACGCACGATGTCTATCAACCGAAGAACCGGATGGAGCCCTACGCCAAATACTGGACGAAGTTCAATCCAGGCAACACCTATCACTTCAACTACGCCGATCAGACATCGACCTACAATTCGGGCCTGCCGGGCCTATGGGTGCAAGACGCGGCGTGCCAGTCCGGCGTTGCGGCGATCTACGATCGAACCAAGGAAAATCTTGCAACGAGCGATACCGGCATCGTCGCAACGCGGCGACTGCTGCTCGAACTCGCAGGCGAATATCGCGACAAGGGCGTCAAGCCGACTCGCGTCGACGATCCCGATCTCTACATGGTTCGAGCCATATCCGTGCGCTTGGCCAAGGACGCGCATTGGCAATCCGAGTGCAAGGAGTACATGCGGGCCGAACTCGGCAAAGGTCTAGGGTATGAGCCGTGACGCTGCAATCGGGACAGGATCCGGTCTGACGCGATGAATTCGATAGCCAATCAAGTGACCAGCCCGAAAGCGACCTCTCCGGATGGCTTTGCTGTTCGGGTCGTCCAGATGCGATATGAAGCGCCCACGGTCCTTTCGCTGGAACTCGCGCATCCTGAAGGTATCGACCTGCCACCTTTCACGGCCGGCGCCCATATCGATCTGCGGCTCGCCCCGGACTGCACGCGTAGCTACTCGCTTCTCAACAGCAGTTCGGAACGCCACCGCTACGTCGTCGCTGTCCACCTGGACCCGGATAGCCGCGGCGGCTCGCGTCATGTTCACGAGAGGCTGCGCGTCGGCGATCTCCTTGCGATCGCGCCGCCTGAAAATCACTTCCCCCTCGATGAGAAAGCCGCGCATTCGATCCTGATCGCGGGCGGAATCGGGATCACGCCCCTGCTGTCGATGGCGCGCCGGCTGAACGCGCTCGGTCGCTCGTGGGATCTGTTCTACGCGGCGCGATCGCGCCGATCCGCGGCGTTCATCCGCGACCTCGAACACGCGAGCGCGGCTGGCGCC
>JAJXZC010000547.1 GCA_021780275.1 Pseudomonadota bacterium | reverse complement strand
CTATGAATCGATCGACCGTCCGGTCGGCGGTCTCGCCGACGCCTTTCCCGACGCGTCGTTGGTTGCATTTTCGATGCACGGCATGGGGGCCAACGAGGCGGATGTACCGGCAATGGCGCTGTTGCCGGAGCTTCTTTACCGCCGCGCTTTCGGCAAATCCTACATGCATGACATTGCACCGCATAAGCGGCTTCCTGACGGCACGCCGCTTCTGGCGGAAGGCGAGACCTGGGAGCAGGCGCTTCGTCAGCTCGTGCCCGCGCCCGATGCGCCGCGCGGGGTGTGGAAGGTGCTCGCAAAAATGGGCGTCGGGCGACGGCAACATATGGAGGCGCTGCGGCGGCTCCATGCGCCGGGGCGTATCGGCTGGATGCCTGCGACGCGTTACCGGACCTTCTGGCCCCGCATGGAGGCCTTCGCGCTCCCTGCCTTCTATGATGGGCAGATCCGCATCAATCTCGAAGGCCGTGAGGCACAGGGGCTCGTGCCGCCCGAGCGTTATGAGGCGGTGCTCGGCGAACTCGAAGCGCTTCTGGCCGAGTGCCGCGATCCGCTGACGGGCGGCCCCGCGCTGCGCGAGGTCTACAGGCCGGGCAAGGCGGCTGGAGAGATAGGGCCTTATGAGGCCGATCTCTATGTGCTCTTTCAGCCGAATCTGCTCGGCCTTTCGCATCCGCGACTCGGGACGATTGGTCCGCTGCCGTGGAGGCGCACGGGCGGGCATTCGGGCGACTGGGGTTTTCTCTTCGGCGCCGGGCCGGACGTGCCGGAGGGCGCGCATGGAACCGCCAGTTCCTTCGACGTGGTGCCGACGCTGATTGCCATGCTTGGCGGGGACCTGTCGCTGTCGCGCAGCGGAAAGCCGCTCTTTATGCCGGCCGGGCAGGCGGAGACGGATTCCTTGTGCTATTTGTCAGGCACAGACAACTGACCGAACTTCGCCCGTGTGAAGGGATAATGAGATGAGCTTCCGGACCTATTGCCTCGACAGCGCGAGATTGCTCGAAGAGACGGCGAACCATGTCGCCGATGAACGGGTTGAAGCTGCGATCGATGCGACAGTTGCGGCGCTGCGTGCGAACAAGGCCCTTCTCGTTTGCGGCAATGGCGGATCGGCCTCCGATGCGATGCACATCACTGGCGAACTGGTCGGGCGCTTTCTTAAGGAGCGCCGCGCGCTCAAGGCAATCTGCCTGAGCGCGAACCCCGCGGTGCTGACCGCCTGGGCGAATGATTACAGCTACGACACGGTTTTCTCGCGTCAGGTCGAAGCCTTCGGCGAGCCGGGCGGTGTCCTTCTCGGTCTTTCAACCTCGGGTAATTCGATGAATGTCGTGAAGGCGTTTGAGAAGGCGAGGGAGATCGGCATGACCTCTATCGGCATGACCGGACAGGGCGGCGGCAAGCTCGCTTCGCTGGCGGATATTCTTCTCGACGTGCCGTCGCGCTCGACGCCCGCCATCCAGCAGGCGCATATCTGCCTCTATCACTATCTCTGCGAGATGGTCGAGGCGCGCTGCGCCGTCTGAGTGCCGTTTCTAGGCGCTGGCTCCGTAGACATCTCTGGCAGTCCATAGCTCGTGGTAATTGTTCCCCGTCGAGATGCCGAGTTCGGTCATCGATCCGGGCATTGTCTTGCGCTTGATGGCGATCATCTGGCCAAAAGACATCATGCAATGGAGCTTGGGTTCGTCGGCATTCGACGGCTCGCGCCACATGGACCGCCCCATGATGAGTTCCTCCGCCTCGCATGTAAGCGCGATAGCCTTGCCGAACAGTGTCGGCCCCGTCGGGCAAAGCGAAGACGGCCCGTAATATTGCTTCCGCACATTGGCGCAGACGAGCTCAATCGCCTTTGCCAGAGCCTTGTGCCCTGGCGGAGCCGCAAAGATGCCGTTGCATGTGTCCCAGGGCGAGGAGGACATGAAGTCGCGAAAGACCGAGAGTCTCCTGCCGTCGAAGTTTACGGGCCTCTGAAAGAAATAGGAGAGATCGGCATAGACGCCTCCATGTTCATGCAGAATGCAGTAGCGGGCCAGATCGGCCTTGTAGGCATAGGGTTTGAGGCTGTCGAAGGCGGAAACGACCTCGGCGCCAAATCGGGATTGCAGGATGGCGCGAGCGGCCTCGCCGGTGAAGAACCGGTGCTCAAGGGTGCGATGATGTTCCTTGAACGACGCGATATTGGCCTGCACAACCTCCGGCAGGGGGCGGTTTCCCTGTTCTTTGCCGGTGATGAGGATGCTCGCTAGGATCACGATCTCAGCCTGCCGCTGCCTGAATTCGGGTAGCTCCAGCCTCAATGTCGCTCATTGCCTGGGCAGGGAACAGTGGCCGTGCTCAAAAATCATGTGCATTTTGGGTATGAAGGGCCGCCGCAAAGAGATATTTTCCGCCACATCGTTCCCGAAGTCAGAGGCCGAATAGTGTCACCCGTTTCGTCCAGTGCCGGCAGTCCCTCCGCTCGTGTGGCCCTTATCACAGGCATCACGGGACAGGACGGGGCCTATCTCGCTCGTCTTCTTCTCGACAAGGGCTACATAGTCCATGGCGTGAAACGACGCTCGTCGTCCTTCAATACGGGTCGCATCGACGACCTCTATCAGGACCCCCATATCGAGAGCGCGCGCCTTTTTCTTCATTACGGCGATCTGACGGATTCCACGAACCTCATCCGGATCGTTCAGGAGACGAAGCCCGCCGAGATCTACAATCTTGCGGCGCAGAGCCATGTTCAGGTGAGTTTCGAGACGCCGGAATATACGGCCAATTCGGATGCGCTGGGCACGCTGCGCCTGCTCGAGGCCATCCGCATTCTCGGTATGGAAAAGACGACGCGCTTCTATCAGGCATCGACCTCGGAGCTTTACGGCCTCGTGCAGGAGACGCCGCAGAGCGAGCGCACGCCGTTCTACCCGCGCTCTCCCTATGCGGCAGCCAAGCTCTATGCCTACTGGATCACGGTGAACTACCGCGAGGCATACAAGATGCACGCCTCGAACGGCATTCTTTTCAACCATGAAGGTCCGACGCGCGGCGAAACCTTCGTCACGCGCAAGATCACGCGCGCCGTGGCGGCCATCGAACTCGGTCTTCAGGACACGCTCTATCTCGGCAATCTCGATGCGCTGCGCGACTGGGGCCATGCGCGCGATTATGTCGAGGGAATGTGGCGCATCCTGCAGCAGGACGTGCCCGACGATTATGTGCTGGCCACGGGCGAAACCCACTCGGTGCGGGAGTTCGTGGAACTCGCCTTCGCGGAGACGGGCCGCAAGATCGCATGGAAAGGCGAGGGCGTGGACGAGCAGGGCGTCGATGCGAGCAACGGCAAGGTGCTCGTCAGGATCGACCCGCGTTACTTCCGCCCGACCGAAGTGGAGATACTGCTCGGCGATCCGCGCAAGGCGCATGAGAAGCTCGGCTGGTCCCACACGACGACCTTCCGGGAACTCGTTGCCGAAATGGTCGCTTCCGATCTCCAGGTCGTCGCCCAGGAGGAGAGCCGGAAGGGACGCCATGACTGAGCGCGGCAAATATTCGCTTGAAGGCAAGAAGGTCTTCGTTGCCGGGCATCGCGGCATGGTCGGCTCGGCCATTCTGCGTCGCCTCGCCGGCGAATCCTGCGAGATCCTGACGGTCGGGCGCGAGACGGTCGATCTCAGACGTCAGGGCGAGGTTGAGGACTGGATGGCGGCGTCAAAGCCGCAGGCGGTCTTTGTTCCCGCGGCGACCGTCGGCGGCATTCTCGCCAACGACACGCGGCCGGCCGAGTTCCTCTATGACAACCTGATGATCGAGGCCAATCTCATCAGCGCCGCCTGGCGCG
>JAJXZC010000657.1 GCA_021780275.1 Pseudomonadota bacterium | reverse complement strand
ACGCGGCCAATCCTCTCGCCGCGCGACACATCCACCTTATAGCCGCCGGTCGTCTCAAAGCGGCGGTCGAAAGCCTCAACCTGGGTCATGACGATCATCTCCGTGACGGGCGCGGGAGACTCTTCTCTTGACGCTCAACCCGTCGCGGACTTCGTTCCGCCCTCTATCTCTGACAGCGCCTGAGGCGGGCGCGGGATGATCCCGGTTAGGGCCACGTCGCTGCGCGCCACCCCTTTCGGATCCCTTTCGGCGGAAGAATTGGCGAAGCAGGGATCAGAAATCAGTCCTGGCGGACGGGCTTGCGGCGACGACGCGGCGAGGATTGATCGTGAGGAGGTTGCTCGTCCGTTTTTTGATCGGCGGGCGCGACCAGTTCAACGTGACTGACGCCGAGGACTTGAGCCAGCTCGTAAAGGGTGATCACGGTGGGATTGCGCCGGCCGCGTTCGAGACCACTGAGGTATTGCTGGCTGAAACCGGAACGCGCCTCCACGTCCTCCTGTGTCAGGCCTTTCGCCCGGCGCAGGCGGGCGAAGTTCCGACCGACCAATTTGCGCATGTCCATGCGCCGGAAGATCGCGATTTACACACTTTAGTGTTATCAATTATAATATGTAAAATCGCCTGCCGGCCTGCACGGTTGCCAATCGATAACGGTGCCTCACAGGAAGGGACCCTATGTTCGTGGGGAAAAGCGGTCAGAAGCATCTGAGCTATTTCGCTGTTCCGCCTTCGTGTTCCTTTCGTGGAGGGATGGGCAGCCAATCTAGGGAATGCCAAACTTGAATGCGATTCACACGCTGATCGTCACACGCCGAATATGCGCGGCCATGAGGAAGGTCGCTTTGCCGTTTGGCCAGGACGCCAAAATAATATAAACCATTCCCAGGGCCGAAACGCTTGGAAAATCATGGCGAACAAGCGGGCAAAGAGCAATATCGAAGAAGCCGAGGTCATCGGACGGGACGCAGAAGGCCATCGCGTCCGTCAGAGAAAGACCATTGTCTCCATCGAGCAACGTCTCGAGTCGAGGTTGTTGCAAAATCTCGTCGACAACATCATCGTTGAACTCGACAATAGCGGCCTGACGAAGCCGGCGTTCGCCGCTAAAATCGGCATCTCCGGGTCGCAGTTCAGATATCTTCGGTCAGGGGTTGCAAATCCATCGATCGGCATGCTTGCAACGATTGCAGAGCGATTGCCGCGGCCTTTTTATGAACTTCTGGAAAGCCGTCCCTTGGAACATCGCCGGAACCTGAGCGGCGAGGAAATGAACGAGGCCTTTTCAGCGACCGTCAAAGCGAGATATGTCGAATCGGGGATGTCCTACGCAGAATTCGCGGCATATATCGGCGTATCCGTCCCGCAATTTTATTTAATCGTGCGTGGAGTTGCGAATCCTTCGCTTCTAATAGTCGAACAAATTGCCCGACGGCTAGTCATCGACTTGTGGGTCTTACTGGGCGTTGAGCCCAAGCCAGATCGGTCGCATCGGAAAAGCCGCCGTAAGGCCACCAGAGCGCCAACGTGACGAAACGACCCCACAACCAACTGCGCGCCGGTGCTCACAGGGTGTCAGCGTCGGCGTTCCAACACGCGATCCATCACACCTGCAAAAGACTATCGTCGATCACCACGGGGTTTGACCCGTAATATAATGGTTCGTCATGAAACCCCAGGATGGCCTGCGATATCTGCCGTACCGCGCCTTTGAGGTCGAATTCGCGGCGCAGCGCCCCCATAGGTCGCCAGGCCGCTACGAAATCGCTGCCGTTTGCCGATTGCCCAAAAGAGCGAGTTCGCCCAAAATGGCGTAAGCTGGACTTATCGGGATGAATCGCGGAAAAGCCATGTTGGCGCGCAAGGCGAGCAACGGTTTCGGCCTGAATATTGGCTGCGCGCGCGCCGAGCCCGCGCCGATCGGAAAGCGCATGCGCGGCGCCGGGACAGATCGGGGCGTGCCTGGAGACGCGTTGCAACATGGCCAATGAAGCCTTCGCCCGCGTCCAGATCGATCAGCTTCTGAAGGATGCAGAGTGGAAGCTGACAGACGGCCGTAGCGTGCGGTTCGAGTATCCGCTCGATGACGGCGGCAAGGCTGATTATGCGCTGTTCGATCGCCAGGGCCGGGCGCTTGCCGTGTTGGAAGCCAAAAGCACGAGCGTCAATCTGAGCGCGGGCGAAGCGCAGGGGCTGCGCTACGCCAATCAACTTGATGTCCCGTTCATCTTCCTGTCGAACGGCGAGGAAGTGTGGTTTCGCGACAAGGGCCAAGACGCGCACTTTCGCCGCGTCGAGACGATGTTCAGCCAGGACGACCTTGCGCGCCGAAAAGCGGCTCGCGACCTTCGCCGCAATCCTCTCGACATTCCCATCGACACCCGAATCGCCGGCGGCGGCGGCCGTGTCCATCAGACCGCTTGCATCGATGTTCTTTGCCGGGAGATCGTCGCCGGACGGCGCAAAATGCTGGTCGAGATGGCCACCGGAACGGGCAAGACCCGCACCGCCGCCGCCTTGCTAAAGCGATTGTTTGAAGCGAGTTGGGCGACGCGCGTCCTTTTTGTGGTGGATCGCAACACGCTCGCCATACAAACCGAAGACGCCTTCGCCGAGCACCTGCCGCATCTGCCCTGCTATCGCGTGCCACGCACCGGCCGCCGTTTTCAGGACGAGAAGCGCGTCACCATCGTCACCTTGCAAACGCTGGTCAACGAATATGAAAAGTACTCTTCGGGCTATTTCGACCTGATCGTCATCGATGAATGCCATCGCAGCATTTACGGCCAATGGCGCCGCGCGCTCGACCATTTCGACGGTGTGAAGATCGGTCTCACCGCGACGCCTTGCGTCATGCGCGACGCGCTAGACGTGGACGAGGAAGATCGTGCCGCCATTCGCGACACCTTGCGGTTCTTCGAGGTCGAACGACCGACCTATAGCTATACCATGAACGAGGCGATCGCGGACGGGCATCTCGTTCCATATGAGATTTATCGCGCGATGACGGCGCGGACGGCGGCGGCCGAAGGCTTTTCGGTCGCGCGCGGCGAGATCGATTGGGATTCGCTGGACGAGGCGACGCGCGCCGAGCTGGAAGCGCTGTTCGCCAAACGCGATCCGTTGATTGTCGATCCGACCGTTCTCGAACGCAAATTCACGATCCCCGAGCGCAACCGCGCGATGGTGCGCGAGTTCCGCGACGTGCTGGCGCACGGCTATGCCGGCCCGGACGGCGTCCGCCGTGCCCCGGAATGGGGCAAGACCATCGTCTTCGCCGTCACCAAACGGCATGCCGAGACGCTCGCCCGCATGTTCGATGTTATTTTCGCAGACAAGAAGCCGACGCCCACGACGCGCTATGCGGATTTCGTCGTTTCCGGCCTCGGACCGGACGACACCGTCGACGGCCAGGCCAAGATCAGGCGTTTCAAAAAGGAGGCGTTTCCGCAAATTCTCGTCAGCGTGAACATGCTGGATACGGGCTTCGACTGCCCCGACGTCCGCAATCTGGTTATGGCGCGCTTCACTCATAGCTCGATCCTTTATCAGCAGATGCGGGGGCGCGGCACACGCCTCGCGCCTGGAAAAGACCGCTTCACCATGTGGGATTTTACTGGCGTCACGCTGCGCCACGGCGATGATGAAACGCCGGGCGAGGGCGGGGTCGTCGTCGTGCGCCCTGCCGAAAAACCGCAAAGCCAGCCCCGCCGGATGCTGACGCTCGACGTGCATGACGAGATCGACCCGTCTACCCGCGAATGGGTGACCGTGGACGAGACCGGCCACGCCTTCATGGATGTCGATGAAGCCCGTGCTGAGGCGCTGGGCGC
>JAJXZC010000106.1 GCA_021780275.1 Pseudomonadota bacterium | reverse complement strand
GGCTGGACATGGAAGTTCGATGCCGAAATGTTCAACGGTTTGCGCATGGGCGACGATCATTCGGAGATCTACAAGAACCTCGCCTGCCCCGCCGCGACGATGTTCGGCCTCGAAAGCAAGGACTACGATCCGGAGAGCGTCGCTTTCCTGCGCGAACTGGCGCCGGAAAAGCCGGTCTTCGCCATTCCCGGCGCACAGCATCACATCATGCTGGATCAGCCCCATGCCTTCGCCAGCGGCGTCGCGGCGATGATGGCGCAATGGGAAGCGGAAGGATCGCTCGGCCCCGTCCAACGCTGATGAGGCAGCGAAGCCGGATCAAAGGGGAATGAACTCCCCCTTCTCGGCGGCGTAGTCCTCGCCGGTATTTCCGCCATCGTCTCCGGTGTCCGTGAAACTGTAGATGGTCGCACCGAGAATGCCGTCGCCGTTTTCACCGTCTTCGGCGAGCGGAAGGATGATGCGCTCGCCCATGACGATACGCCGTGCATGCGAGAAGACGGCGCCTTGCCCATGATAACAGGCGGGTTCGGTCACGACGCGCCGATGACGGGCTATGAGCGTCTCGCCGCCGCGATTCCTGAAAAACTCATCCGCCGTCTTCCCGCGCAGATTCTCGCCGAAGGCCTGGATGATTTCTTCACCGGCCAGGCGACCGACAAAGACATCCGTCAGGGCATCATATTTCCACGACCAGATCAGAGGCAGGTGCCGGGCGATCGCGCGCGGACTTATGTCCGACCACCCCGGCATTCTGCGGTGCCCACGCGCCTCGTTCCAATGGATTGCCACATCACGTAATGCACCGTCGGAAATTCGTCTCAACAATTCATCAAACGCCACATCGAATCTCTTGATCGCTTTCAATACCGGCGAACGATAACAGGAAACCGGTGAATTGGCGTCTGCGGCAACTGAGCGTGGCCCCTACTGGATGCCTATGCCCTCTTCCTCGTCTTCGTACTCGTCCGCCGATTGCTGCAGGTCGCGCATCAGGGGGTGGAAGAGCGCGAAGGCGAGAATGCCCAGGACGAGCAGGGCGCCGACGATGAAGGGCGCCTGATGCATGCGTTCATAGACATTGAAGCCGATGAACGAGTTCAGGAAGATGAAGGGCGTCAGGATCATGCCGGTCGCGGACGTGCCCGCGATGAAGCCCGCCATCGCGCCCTGGTCGCGATGCGACACGGAAAGCGAGGCGCCAGCCTGAAGGCCGGGGCGCAGCAGGCCGAAGCCGAGGCCCGACAGCGTCAGCGCTGTGACGAGGATTCCGTAGGAAAAGCCCGCGATCAATCCGAGGAAGGAAAAGATCGTGATGATGGCGCCCCAGCGCAGCAGCCACTGAACCGAGAGGTTGAAACGCTGGATCAGGCCGATCTGCGCGAAGAGCGCGGCGATTGCCATGGCCATGAGGCCGACGCTCACCATCTGCGTCGCGTCGTCGAGCTTCAGATGCAGCATGTCGATGAAGTAGAAGGCGCAGAGCTGCATCACGATCGACTGCGCGAAGCTCAGCGTGATGCTGATCGCGACCCATGGCAGCGCGCGACGGTCGTACCACCTCAGGCCCGTCTTGCGTTCCTGCATTTCGGAAACGCGGTTCGAGGGCCGCATGCGTTCGGGCAGATAGAACCAGATGAGGCCGGCGCTGACATAGGCGAGAAGGGCCACGGCGTAAAAGGGCGCGACGACATGGATGACGGCGAAGGCCGCGGCGACGCCGGGGCCTATCGCCGTGCCGATGCCGAAGGCGGCGCCGAGCGAGGCGACGCCCGATGCGCGCTCCGACCGCGTGGTCCGGTCGGCGACATAGGCCTGCGCCGCCGACCCGTTGCCGGAGCCGAGGCCCCCGAAGATCGAGCGGGCCACAAGCAACATGGGAAAGAGAAGGCTGACATGGATCCAGCCTTGCAGCCCGACAAGGACCAGCGAGGCAAAGATCGTCGTCGAGATGGCGAAGGCGAGAAGGCCGATCATCATGATCGGCTTGCGGCCGACAACGTCGCTGCGCCGCCCCCAGAAGGGGCTGGTCACGATCCAGAGGAACGACGACAGCGAATAGATCATCGTCGTCTCGAATTCGCTCATGCCCAGACGCCGCGCGATGGGCGGCATGACGGCATAAACGAGGGTCTGGCCCATGCCGCCTGCGAGCTGGCACAGGAAAAGTATCTGAAAGGCGCGTTTTCGTTCGGCGGGCGTGGTGACGCTGCCATCGGAGAATGATGTCGCCGAACTGGCCGGGAGCGGCGTTGCCGTCGCGGCGGTTTCCTCTGTCGTCATAGGGGCCTCTGCCGGGCCTTTTGAATGTCGCCCTGACTTACGTGAATTGCAGAGCCGCGCCAATGGGTGCGTTCAACTTTTTGTGTTTGGTAACTTTTTGTGTGCGGGAGCCGCAGATCGCCGCTTGTTATCCGGCCCGACTGCCCTAACCTCCCGCAAAAGACATTCGATACCCGGGGAGGGGACCCATGGAATTGTCACTCAGCGCGCGGGATTCGGCGTTCCGCGACGAAGTACGCCGCTTTCTCGACGAAAAGCTGATGCCCGACCTGCGCGAGACGGGCAAGCTGATGACCAGCGTCTATGCCGATTACGACACGACCATGCGCTGGCATGGAGCGCTTTATGAAAAGGGCTGGGTGGCCCCCGCCTGGCCGGTCGAATATGGCGGCTGCGACTGGACCGTCATGCAGCACTACATCTTCGCCAGCGAATTCGCGACCGCGGGCGCGCCGCCCCTTTCGCCCATGGGTGTCGGCATGTGCGGGCCGGTGCTGATCGGCCACGGCTCGCCGGAGCAGAAGGCCTATTACCTGCCCCGCATCCTTTCGGGCGAGGATTTCTGGTGTCAGGGCTATTCGGAACCCGGATCAGGCTCCGATCTCGCCAGCCTGCAGATGAGCGCCGTCGACATGGGCGACCATTTCCTCTGCAACGGCTCGAAGATCTGGACGACGCATGCGAATTACGCCAACCGCATCTTCAACCTCGTCCGCACCTCGAAGGAAGACATTCCCCAGCGCGGAATCACCTTCCTGCTGATCGACATGGACACGCCGGGCGTGAAGGTGGAGCCGCTCATCATGCTGTCGGGCGAGCATATCCAGAACCAGGTCTTTTTCATGGACGTGAAGGTTCCCAAGGCCAATGTCGTCGGCAAGGTCGGCCAGGGCTGGACGGTGGCGAAATATCTGATGGAGTTCGAGCGCGGCGGTCATGCCTATGCGCCCGGTCTTCATGCGCGGCTGAAGCGCATTCGCGCGATGGCGGCGGAGGAACGCGGATCGGATGGGCTGCGCCTTATTGACCAGGCGGATTTCGCCGCGAGGCTCGCAAGTGCGGAGGTCGAGATCACGGCGCTCGAATTCACCGAGCACCGCATCATGTCGGCGCTTTCGCAGGGCGGCGCGCCGGGACCGGAATCCTCGCTGCTCAAGACGCGCGGTACGGAACTGTCCCAGCATCTCACCGAACTCGCGCTCGAAGCCATTGCGCATTACGCCCTGCCCTATCAACCCCACGCGACGCATCCCGGCGGCCCCGTGCCGGGCTTCACGCCGCCCAAGGGCAACGCAACGCCCGTCGGCCCACAACATAGCTGGCCCGTCACATCGAAATATCTGAACGACCGCGCGGGCTCGATCTATGCGGGCACGAATGAAATCCAGCGCAACATCATGGCAAAAGCCGTACTCGGACTTTGAGGCAGTAACCCATGCATATCGACGACGCGCTCAAGGCGCGGAAATCCATCCGCGCCTTCAGGCACGATCCGGTCCCGCTCGACCTTGTGAAGGAAATTCTCGAAACCGCTTCGCTCTCTCCCTCCGGCACCAA
>JAJXZC010000347.1 GCA_021780275.1 Pseudomonadota bacterium | reverse complement strand
GGATTTCGTCAAAGGCATGCGCGGCATACCAGATGAGCGAGCGGCCGGGCTCGAGTTCGGCGGCCATTTCGGCGCACATATGCTTCACCGCCTGGAAGGAGCCGATGACGCGGCCAAACTGCTTGCGTTCCTGGGAATATTCGACGGCCTTCTCGATCATGCGCCAGCCGGCGCCGAGCGTGTCGGCGGCGAGCATGACGCGCCCCGCATCGAGCATGCGCCGCGTCGTCGCCTTCGCGTCGCCGGAGACGAGCGGCTCGGCCTCGACATTCACGAAGTCGAGTTCGCCGATGGAGCGCGTGAGGTCGATGGTGGTCAGTTCCGTACGCGTCAGCCCTTCGGCATCGGCCCAGACAAGATGCAGTCCGCCGGCCTTGTCGCCGACGATGTAGAAATCGGCACCGCCGCAATCGAGTACGAAAAGCGCCTTGCCGTTGAGCTTGCCGCCCGACGCGGCAACGCCCGCGCCGTCCCGCGCGCCTGACGCGCGCTCGGAGATGGCGACACCTGCAATCGCCTCGCCGCCCGCAAGCTTCGGCAGGAAGGCCTCCCGCTGCCTGGGGCTTGCGGAACCGATGAGCGCCAGCGGCGCCATGACGGCGCTGGCGATGAAGGGCGCGGGCGCAACGTGGCGGCCGAGAGCCTCCGACACCAGCGCGGCGTCGAGAAGCTTCAACTCCATGCCGCCTTCGGTTTCCGGGACGATGAGGCCCGGCACACCAAGATCCACGAGCGCCGCCCATACATCCTTCGCATAGGCCTCGCGGCCTTCCGCCGCCTTGCGAACCCGCTCCAGCGGCGAGACTTTTTCTAGCGTCCGGTTGACGCTGTCCTGCATTAGCCTCTGGTCTTCCGACAATCCGAATTCCATGTCCCGCTCTCCCTTACGCTTTCGCGAGCTTCGGCTCGCGGGGCATGCCAAGGCCACGCTCCGAGATGATGTTTTTCTGAATCTGCGCCGTGCCGCCGCCAATGATGAGGCCGAGGTCGAACATGTAGCGATGTTGCCACGTGCCCTTCGCTCGCAGATGCGGGCTTTCGCCGTAAAGCACGCCGAGCTCACCCAGCGCGTCGATAGCTAGCGCAGCGAGGTCATGATTGAGGTCGCAGCCCTGAAGCTTCACGATGAGGCGCGCAATGCCGGGGTCTTCCTTCTTGGCAGAAGCGGTCAGAAGCCTGAGCCCGTGGAACTGCATCGCGAGGACCCGGGCCTGCAATTTCAGGAGACGATCACGGAAAAGCGGATTGTCGATCAGGCGCTCGCCATCCATCGTCTCGCTTTCCATCAACTCGATGATCTGCTTCAGGCGCGAGCCCGCGGCGTTGGGATCGCCCAGCATGCCGCGCTCATGCTTCAGCGTCGCATTGGCGACGTACCAGCCCTGACCACGACCGGCGACGATGTCCTTCTGCGGCACGCGCACATCGGTGAAGAAGACTTCGTTGAATTCCGCATGCCCCGTCATGGTGACGAGCGGACGCACCTCGATGCCCGGCGTCTTCATCGAGAAGATGAGATAGGAAATGCCCTCATGCTTCTTCGCATCGGGCTCGGTGCGCACGAGGCAGAAGATCATATCGGCCGCATGCGCCGTCGAGGTCCATATCTTCTGCCCGTTGATGATGAAGTCATCGCCATCCTCGGTCGCCTTCGTCTGGAGCGAAGCGAGGTCCGAACCAGAACCCGGTTCCGAATAGCCCTGACACCAGACGACATCGCCGCGAAGCGTCGGCGATATCCATTTCAGCTTCTGCTCCTCGGTGCCTAGTTCGAGAAGCGTCGGCACAAGCATCGAGATGCCCTGATTGGACAGGCCCGTGGGCAGGCGCGCGTTGGAGAATTCCTCCCCAATGATGCGCGACTTCAGAATGTCGGGCTCCGCGCCATAGCCGCCATATTCCCTGGGGATCGTGCGCGCGGCATAGCCATGTTCGATCAGCAGCCGCTGCCAGACCAACGCTTCTTCGGACGGACGATTGACGCCAAAATTCCTCGGTGCCTTGTCGCGATGCGCAGCGATGAAATCGCGCACCTGCTGGCGAAAGGCGTCGTATTCCGGCCCATAGGCGAGATCCATGACATTCTCCTGTCGGTATCGGTCGCGCGTTGTCGCCTTCTCGCGAAGGCGGCGCGCATCACTTGAGGTGGGAAGTTTAGCGCTGCAAAACGGCGCGTCCAGCCGAGCGCGCCGCGCGATGCACGGGCAAAGGCGAACGCTGCGTCAAACAGGGATGAGCGAACCTCAGGCGGCGGAACCCGGCACGGAGCGCAGGCCATGCCCCTTCGCAGGCGCAACAGTCACCGCATGACGGATGGCCGCATCCGGATGGAGCCCATTCGGCGCGTGACGCAGGAATAGCTCGAACTCCACCGCCGGCATGGGGCGCCCGAGGAAATAGCCCTGCGCCTCGTCGCAACCCAGCGAGCGCAGGATTTCGAGCTGTGCGGCATCTTCCACGCCTTCGGCCAGCACATTGACGCTGAGGCTGTGCGCGAGGTCGATGATCACCTTGGGGATGACCTTGCCGTCGCGCAGATCTGCGATGTCGCGCACGAAGCTGCGATCGATCTTCAACCGCTTCACCGGGAAGCGCTTCAGGTAGGCAAGCGAAGAGTAGCCAGTACCGAAATCGTCGATGCCGATGCCCACGCCGAGACTCCGCAAGCGGCGCAGCGTGCCGATGACGGAGTCGACATCGCGCATGACCATGCTTTCGGTCACTTCAAGTTCGAGATATTGCGGCGACAGAGCATGGCGGACGAGCGTGTTCGCCACGATGTCCGTGAGATCGGGGCGACGCAGGTCGACCGCCGAAACGTTGACGGCGATGCCGATCTTCGGAAGGCCGGCCTCCTGCCAGGCATGGTTCTGGCGGCACGCTTCGTCGAGAACCCACTTCGACACTTCGGAGATGAAGCCGCAGCGCTCCGCCACCGGAATGAAGAGGTCGGGCGAGACGAGGCCGCGCTCGGGATGCTGCCAGCGGATCAACGCCTCGGCGCCGTTGATGCGGCCCGTATGGATATCGACCTTGGGCTGATAGAAGAGAACGAACTGGCGCTGCGCCAGCGCAACGCGCAGATCGCGCTCGATGGAATTGCGCTCCATCGCGCGCAAATGCAGCTCGTGGCGATAGGGAATGCAGGCGCTCGGCCCTTCGACCTTGGCGCGGGAGAGCGCAAGATCTGCATTCTTCATCAGCACGTCCGGGTCGCGCCCATCCTGCGGATAGACGGTCAAGCCGACGCAAGCCGTCTGGTGGAGTTCATTCGCGGCATGACGGAAGGGAACGCCGACGGCGCGAATGAACCGGCTGGCATATTCGACCGCTTCCTCCGGTCCTGAAATCCCCGTCAGCACGATGCCGAACTCATCTGCACCAAGCCGCGCCACAGCATCGCCCTTGCGCTGGCAGCTTTTCAGGATTTCGGCGGTGCGCTGCAGGATGACGTCGCCGGAATCATGCCCCAACGTGTCGTTGATATCCTTGAACTTATCGAGATTGAGGACCATCACGCCGATAATGGCGCCATTCGCCTCGGCAAGCGCGATCTCCTGTGCGAGCCGCGACTTGAAATAGGTGCGATTGCCGAGGCCGGTGAGGCTGTCGGTGCGGGCCAGATCGGCAAGCCGCGTCTCCGTTTCGCCCGTCGCCTGGAACGCATCGCTCAGAGCCTCGGCGACGACGGAAATTTCATCGCGAAGCCCCATGGCGGATGCGTAGCCGCCAGCGCCGCGACGCTCGGCATAGGCGCGAAGCATTTCTATCGGCGCAATGAATATCCGCTGCATCAGCAGCGAGAGCGTAAGCACCGCGACGGTCGCCGCGGTCGCGAGCCAG
>JAJXZC010000229.1 GCA_021780275.1 Pseudomonadota bacterium | reverse complement strand
TTGGCGAGACGAATCGCCAAGATCCTTGAGTCGAGTCAAACTTATCCCTGTTGTCCCCAGCCTGCGGAAAATCCTTCCGCCCTGTGCGGGAATCGCCCCTGAAAGGGACTCGCAACGGGGAGCAAATTTCCTCCCGAACTTGTCGGCAGCGCTCTCCCGTGGTTTATCACGCGGCTTGTCCACAAGGCCCGGGAAGCGACCCATTTCCAACCGCATCCACCTTCATCTGCTGTCCGATTCCACCGGCGAAACGCTGATCGCCGCCTCGCGTGCGGCCTCGGCGCAATATCAGGGCGTGGCCTCGATCGAGCACGTGTATCCGCTGGTCAGAACGCCCGAGCAGATCGAGCGGGTCATTTCCGATATCGAGAACGCGCAAGGGATAGTCCTGTTTACGCTGGTCGATTCGGTCCTGTCGCGGCGGCTGGAGGAAGCCTGCGAGATGCTGGGGTCGCCGTGCCTTTCAGTGCTCGGGCCGATCCTTAACCTGTTCCAGTCTTATCTTGGCCAGCACTCGACGCCGCGCGCCGGAGCGCAGCACATGCTCAACGCCGACTATTTCAAGCGGATCGACGCGCTCAATTTCACGATGATGGCGGACGACGGGCAGTTGCCGGATTCCCTCGAGCAGGCGGACATCATCCTTGTCGGAATCAGCCGGACCTCCAAGACGCCGACGAGCATCTATCTCGCAAACCGTGGCTTCAAGACCGCGAATGTGCCGATCGTGCCGCAAGTGCCGCTTCCGCGCGCGCTGATTCAGCTGCGCAATCCGCTGGTGGTCGGCCTTGTCGCCTCGGCTGATCGAATTGTGCAGATTCGACAGAACAGATTGCTTTCGCTCAACGCCGATGCGCAGACTGACTACGTCGACCGCGCCGCGGTCGCCGAGGAGATAGCAGCCTCGCGCAGGCTTTTCGTGGAGAAAGGTTGGCCGGCGATCGATGTCACGCGTCGTTCGATTGAGGAGACCGCCGCGGCTATCCTCGATCTTTATCGAGCGCACCGGCTCAAATTTATCGCGCAGGTGTGACGCCATGACGGTTTCGCTTTGGGTGGCGGAGGCGCCGCTCGTGCTAGCCTCCAAAAGCGCGAGCCGGCGCGCACTTCTTGCCGCAACGGGCCTCGAAGTCGAGGCTGTGCCAGCCGACGTGGACGAGCGGGTGATCGAAGCCCGTTATCTTGCGGGCGACGGGCCGGCGCAAGGGCTTGCAGCGGCGCTAGCTCAGGCCAAGGCGCTTGCGGTCAGCGCGATTCGACCTGACGCCTATTGCCTCGGCGCGGATCAGACGCTGACTTTCGAAGGCAGGCTCATGCATAAGGCGGCCGATCTCGGGGAAGCGGCGCGGTCCCTCGCGGCTTTGGCCGGTCACACACATGAACTCACCTCGGCTTTCTGCATCGCGCGGGCCGGGCGTGCGCTCGGCGCTGACGAAGACCGCGCCTACCTTGCGATGCGGCCACTCGATCCGAATCAGATCGCGACTTACCTTTTTTTCGCGGGCCCAAGCGTCATTGCGAGCGTCGGGGCCTATCAACTCGAGGGTCTCGGTCAGCATCTTTTCGAAAAAGTGGATGGCGATCATTCGACCGTGCTCGGCCTCCCGATGTTGAAGCTGCTTTCGTGGATGCGAAGCAAGGGACTTCTTGCTTTGCGGTGAAGAAGCTTCCGCCGCAGCTTCAGTACTGCGCTCCCGGCGGGCTACAGTGGCGAGGCGCGCGAATCGGCGTATTGGGAGAACAATGCTGGTCGTAGGTCTGACAGGTTCGATCGCGATGGGAAAAAGCGCGGTCGCGGGTATGTTAGCGTCCCTAGGCGCGCCGGTCTTCGATGCCGACGCGACCGTGCGGGACCTCTATTCCGGGCCGCTAGCGCAGAAGGTCGAAGGCCTGTTTCCAGGCGTTACAGGCGAAAAGGGCGTCGATCGAGACCGGCTCGCCCGACGTGTGCTTCACGACAGGGACGCCCTGAATCGGCTTGAGGCGCTCGTCCATCCGGAAGTGGCGAAGGCGCGGCTCGCGTTTTTTGAGCGCGCGCACAAGGAGGGCCGAAGGCTCGTGGCGATCGATGTGCCGCTGCTGTTTGAGACGGGTGGACAGGCGCATGTTGATCTTGTCGTTGTCGTCAGCGCGAGCGATGAGGCGCAGCGCAGCCGGGCGCTCGCGCGTCCCGGCATGACGGAGAACAAACTGGACACGATCCTGTCAAAGCAGACGCCCGACGCCGAGAAGCGCCAGCGCGCCCATTTTGTTATCGACACGAGCGCGACGCTCAATGAGACGCGCGATCAGGTGCGGCAGCTCCTCCGCTCGCTCGCCCCGATGGCGGGAGGCAAGATCGGCCATGCGTGAGGTCGTCCTCGATACGGAGACGACTGGTCTCGACCCCGCAGTCGGCCATCGCATCCTGGAAATCGGCGCCGTGGAGCTCGTCAATCAGGCGCCGACCGGCAGAACCTATCATGTGCTGATCAATCCGGAACGCGATGTTCCGGAAGAGGCGGCGAAGGTGCACGGGCATACGGCGGCGAGCCTCCAGGACAAGCCAGTCTTCTCGGCGATCGCTGACGATTTCCTCGCTTTTATGGGCGACGCGCAGATCGTCATCCACAACGCCGAATTTGACGTCCGCTTTCTTAATGCTGAGCTCGGACGGCTTGGACGGGTCCCGATCGATGGCTCGCGCGTGATCGACACCTTAGCGCTTGCGCGCAAGCGCTACCCCGGCCAGCCGAACAGTCTGGACGCCCTCTGCGATCGCTACCGGATTGACCGCACTCGTCGCATCAAGCATGGCGCGCTGCTCGATGCGGAAATCCTCGTCGAAGTCTATTGCGAACTCACAGGCGGTCGGCAGAAGTCGTTGTTGCTTGACCAGGCATTCGGGCTGGCCGGGCCCATCATTTCGCGGGCGTTTCAGTCTGCCGATAGCCGACCGCCTCGCCCCGTCCTGATCCAAGCGAAGGAGGCCTCGGCCCACGCCGAGCATGTGAAGACACTCGGCGAAGGCGCGATCTGGCTCAAGTTCGGGTTCACGCCGAACTGAACCTGGATCAGACCGCCTGTGGCTGCACTTGAGCGTTGGCTTGCGCAAGCCGCTGCACATAGAGGGCGTGGAAGTCGATCGGATCGAGGTAGAGCGGTGGGTAGGAGCCTCCGCGCACCGCCTCAGCGATGATCTGCCGTGCGAATGGAAAGAGGATGCGCGGCCCCTCGATCATCACAACTGGCTGGATCTGTTCCGGTGGAAAATTCTCGACCCGGAAGACGCCTGCATAGCTGAGCTCGAACTTGAACATCGTGTCGCCGCCCTGCCCGGCGCCGCCTTCGAGAATGAGGGTTACCTCATAATCGGTCGGAGCGAGCTGACGCGCGTTCACATTGATCTGGATGTTGATGTTCGGCGCATTCTGCTGGGGTCCGAGCGTTCGCGGGGCGTTCGGGTTCTCGAAGGAGAAATCTTTGGTGTACTGGGCGAGCACCGAAAATTTCGGGGCGTCGGCTTGCGGCGCCGCAGCGCCGTTGCCCGGTTGATCTGCCATTTTCGAACCGCTCCAAAATCAGGCCGGATCGCGCTGTGTGGGCTTGAGCGCGCTTGGGCTTTTGTAACCGTAGGGCGCGTCGCCTAGCATGGGGCGCCCCCCGAAACAAGCGCGCCTCGGGCCGCCTATCGCCGGCGGACATAGTCCACGAAGGTGAAATCCGCTTCATCGCCGGGCCCGCGCGGGCCCTTTTCGCGGCGTGTCTCCTGCCAGACCGTTGGGTCAATTGCGGGGAAGAAGGCGTCGCCTCTGGGGGCAAGGTCCACCTCGACAATCGCGAGCCGGTCGGCCTTCCCTATGGCCTCGGCGTAAATCTC
>JAJXZC010000223.1 GCA_021780275.1 Pseudomonadota bacterium | reverse complement strand
TCTTCTTCAAATCCGCATCCATCGTCGAAGCGGCGGCCAGCGTCGTGCCGGTCGTGTCGTCGATGACCTGCGCGTAGATGTGGTGCGCGGAGCGGTGTACGCTGAGACGCAGACGGTTGTTCTTCTCCGTTGCGTGTCTGACGGCCTTGCGGACCCGCCACTGGCGGCGTTGTTTTGACGTTGTTTTCATGACTTTACCTTACTTCTTCTTGCCTTCCTTGCGGCGGATGATTTGACCTTCATACCTGAAGCCCTTGCCTTTGTATGGCTCCGGCGGCTTCATGTGATAAATCTCGGCGGCGACCTGACCGACTTTTTGCTTGTCCATGCCGTGGATTTCGATTTCCGTCGGCTTCGGCGCCTTGATTTCGATGCCCTGCGGCGTCTTGTAGTTGACTTCGTGGCTGAAACCGATCTGCATCACAAGATCCTTGCCCTTCATCTGGGCGCGGAAACCGACGCCTTCGAGGAGCAGCTTCTTGGAATAGCCTTCGGTCACACCCTTCATCATGTTACGCAGGTTGGACGCCGTCGTGCCCCACATATCCATGGAGAAACGTGCCTTGGAAACCGGCCGGATGGTAACGGCGCCGTCCTTGACTTCGACGGCAACGTCGCTGACGAGATTGAGCGTAAGTTCGCCCTTTTTGCCCTTGACGACCATTTTCCCGCCACCGACCTTGACGTCGACGCCGGCGGGGATTTTGATCGGGTGTTTTGCAATTCTTGACATGGCTACATACCCTTCGATTAAAAGACCCGGCAGAGCAGTTCGCCGCCCACATGCGCTTCGCGTGCTTCCTTGTCGGACATCACGCCACGCGAGGTGGAGAGGATCGAAATACCAAGGCCGTTGTAAACCCGCGGAACGTCCGCGACCTTTGAATAGACCCGGCGGCCGGGGCGGGAGATGCGCGCGATGTTGCGGATCACCGGCTGGCCTTCGGAATACTTCAGCTCGACGCTCAGCTCGTTGGCGCCGTTTTCTTTTTGCGAAACGCTGTAGTCGCGGATGTAGCCCTCGCGCTTCAGAACCTCGAGCACGTTGATGCGGTGCTTGGACGCCGGGCTGGAGACGGCCGTGAGGCGCGCCATCTGGCCGTTGCGGATGCGGGTGAGCAAATCTCCAAGAGGATCGTTTACCATGTGTATTTCTCCTTTCCTCTTACCAGCTTGATTTCGTGACGCCCGGGATCATCCCCATGGACGCGAGTTCGCGGAACATCAGGCGCGAGATGCCGAATTTCCTGTAGTTGCCGCGGGCGCGGCCCGTGAGCGCGCACCGGTTGCGGATGCGCGTCGGGTGCGAGTTGCGCGGCAGCGTCGCCATTTTCAGGCGCGCGGCGAAGCGCTCGTCCGCAGGACGCGACTCGTCGCATGCGATCTCTTTCAGCTTCGCCCATTTGGCGGCGTACTGCTTGACCATCTTCTTGCGGCGGTTGTTTTTTTCGATTGAACTTGTCTTGGCCATACTTGAAAAATCCTTCCTGATTAACGAATCCTGAAGGGCATTTTGAATGCCTTCAGCAAAGCTCTTGCGTGGTCATCCTTGACTGCCGTGGTGCAGATGATGATGTCCATGCCCCGGATCGCGTCGACCTTGTCGAAGTTGATTTCGGGGAAAATGATCTGTTCCTTGATGCCGAGGGCGTAGTTGCCGTTGCCGTCGAAGCTCCTGTCCGACACGCCGCGGAAGTCGCGGATGCGCGGCATGGCGATGGTGATCAGGCGGTCGAGGAATTCATACATGCGTTCGCCGCGCAGGGTGACCTTGCAACCGATCGGCACGCCTTCGCGCAGCTTGAAGGTCGCGATCGACTTCCTGGCGCGCATCACCACCGGCTTCTGGCCGGAGATGGCGGTCATGTCGGCGACGGCGCCGTTGATCTTCTTGCTGTCGGAGGCGTTTTCACCCACGCCCATGTTGATGACGATCTTGTCGAGGCGGGGAATCTGCATGTCGTTCTCGAATCCGAACTGCTGCTTCAACGCCGGCCTGATTTTATCCAGATATTCTTTTTTAAGACGCGCTACCATAGCTTCCTCACTTATTCCATCTGCTCGCCGGAGCGTTTCGCGACGCGCACCTTGCGGTCGCCGACTGTTTTGTATCCGACACGGGTCGGCTTGCCGGATTTCGGGTCGACAAGCGAGACGTTGGAAATGTGCAACGGCTTTTCGATCTTCTCGATGCCGCCGGGATTGGTCTGCGAAGGCTTGCGGTGCTTGGTCACGGCATTGACGCCCGCAACCGTGACGCGCGCGGCAGCCGTGTCGACGTGCTTGACCTCGCCCTTCTTGCCTTTGTCCTTGCCGGTGAGGACGACGACGGTGTCGCCCTTCTTGATCTTGAATTTAGGAGCGGTCATTAGAGCACCTCCGGCGCGAGAGAAATAATCTTCATGAAGTTCTTGCCGCGCAGTTCGCGGGTGACGGGCCCGAAGATACGGGTGCCGACCGGCTCGCCCGCCTGATTGATCAGCACGGCGGCGTTGCGGTCGAAGCGGATCGACGTGCCGTCGTCGCGCTTCAGCGGCGTGGACGTGCGGACGATGACCGCCTTGTGCACGGTGCCCTTCTTGACGCGGCCGCGCGGAATGGCGTCCTTCACCGAAACGACGACGATGTCGCCGATCCCGGCCGTCCGGCGGTGGGAGCCGCCCAGCACCTTGATGCACTGGACCCGGCGCGCGCCGCTGTTGTCGGCAACATCCAGATTAGTTTGCATCTGTATCATGTTTTTGACCTTTCTTGATAAACTCTTCTTACTTCTCTTTTTTCGCCGCGGGCTTTTTGTCCGCCGCTTTTGTTCCGGAGAGATCGCGCTTCACGGATTTTTTGCCGTGGTCGCCGTCGTCAACCGTTTTCGCCTGGCTTTCGCCGGTCGCCTTGCCGCTGATCACGCGCCAGTTCTTGGATTTGGAGAGCGGACGGCATTCCTCGATCGTCACGATGTCGCCGACGTTCCACTGGTTCGTCTCGTCATGGGCGGCGTATTTCGCGGAACGGCGGATGATCTTGCCGTAAACACTGTCTTTCACGCGGCGCTCGACCAGCACCGTTACCGTTTTGTCGCACTTATTGCTGACGACTTTGCCTTCAAGTACACGACGTGGCATTTGTTTTACTCCTTGGCTTTCTTTTTGGCCGGCGCTTTTTTGGCCGCTTTCGCCTTGGCGGGCGCGGCTTTGCCGGATTTCATTTCGTTCAAAAGCGTCTTGATCTTGGCGATGTCGCGGCGCACGGTGCGGATGCGCGACGTGTCTTCGATCTTGCCGGTGGTCTTCTGGAACCGGAAGTTGAACTGCTCCTTGCGCAGGTCCATCAGGCTCTGCTGCAGCTCGTCTTGGCTTTTTGATCTCAAATCTGCGGTTTTCATTTTCTTCTCTTTCTAGTCGCGGGACACGAAACGCACTTTGATCGGCAGTTTGGCGGAGGCGAGCGAGAACGCTTCTTCCGCGACTGCGCGGGGCACGCCGTCCAGTTCAAACATGATCTTGCCGGGCTTGACGCGCGACACGTAAAATTCGGGCGAACCCTTGCCGGAACCCATACGCACTTCGAGCGGCTTCTTCGAAACCGGCACGTCGGGGAAAATGCGGATCCACAAACGGCCCTGGCGCTTGATGCAGCGGCTGATGGCGCGGCGCGCGGCTTCGATCTGGCGCGCGGTGATACGCTGAGGGCTGGTCGCCTTCAGGCCGAATTCGCCGTAGGACAGGTAGGTGCCGGAGGTCGCTTTCCCGTGAATGCGCCCCTTGTGCTGCTTCCTGTACTTCATTTTCTTTGGTGACATCATGGCCGTAATTCCTTTTTTTCTCTTAAAAGCTTATGCCCGTTGCTGTTGCTGGTCGGTCAGGC
>JAJXZC010000447.1 GCA_021780275.1 Pseudomonadota bacterium | reverse complement strand
CCTCTACCGGGAGATCTTCTCGGAAAACGCAAGTGACGAAACCCTTGGCGGAGGCGCGGTCGAAGATCACGTGGGAGCCCGGACATGAGCACGACGATTCGTTCGCTTCTGTCAGACACCAAAACCTGTGTCGTCGAGCCGACCATAGCGCAATCGCGGACGCTCGTTCGGATTGACGAGTTGCTGGCGCGCCTCGATGATGACCTTCTGCGGGTCGCCGCGCTCGGTCAATTCAAGCGCGGCAAAAGCACGTTGCTGAACGCCTTGCTCGGCGCCGCGCTTCTTCCGATGGGCGTGACGCCCGTAACGGCCATTCCGACATTCATCCGCGCCGGCGATAGGCCGCGGGCGCGTGTCGTTCTCGACCGGGGCGCGGAAGCCGTCGTGACCAGCGACGGCGCGGATATATCCGATATGCTCACGCAATTCGTCTCGGAGGCGCATAATCCAAAAAATGAAAAGGGCGTCGTCAGCGCGACGATAGAAGCGCCATCGGGCTTCCTCGAAAAGGGCGTCATCCTCATCGACACGCCCGGCGTCGGATCGACTTACGCGCATAATACCAATGCCGCGGAAGCCGCGCTCGCCGAATGCGATGCGGCTTTGTTCGTGCTCTCCGCGGACCCGCCCATCACCGAGGTTGAAGTCAGCTATCTCGAAAAGATCCGCAAATTGATTCCGAAGCTCTTCTTCGTGCTGAACAAGGCGGACCTCCTCGACAAGACCGAAATCGAGACGGCGGAGCGATTCTTGAAAAATGTCCTCGCAGAGCGCGGCCTCCCAGCGCCGGAAGGAATTTTTGTCGTTTCATCGCGACGTGGCCTGCGCGCGAAACAGGAGAACGACGCCGACCTTCTGGAAGAAAGCGGAATCGGACTGCTGGAGCGGACGCTCGGCGACGCGTTGGCGCGGCAGAAACGGGCTATTCTCGGCGCGGTGTCTAAAGCGCGGGCCGTCGCGCTCATCAACGAATTGCTCTTTCAAAGCGAATTCCAGATCAAGGCCCTGACGACGCCGGCGGATGAATTGCGGGACAAAGCCGAAGCATTCGAAGCCAGCGCGACGCGCTTCGAGATGGAACGCGACGAGGTCGCGGACCGTCTGTCGCTCGATCGAAAGAAATTGCTGCGTGACCTGGACGTCGAATCAGAGCGCGTCTGGGAGCAGGCGAAGGCCGAGGCGCGCCGGATCGTCGCGTCGGTCAAAGACGGCAATCTTGAGACGGAAGACGTCCGGAAACGGATCGCCGCACAATTATCGGCTTATTTCGAAAAGGCTTTGGACGAAGAGGCGGAGCGATTTCGGAAAAATTTCGACGCGTTGGTCTGCGTCCATCGCGAACGCGCGGACGAATTGCTCAATCGCGTGCGGCGAGCGGCGGCGGATCTCCTGGACATTCCCGCCCGCGCCATAGGGTCGGAGGAGACGTTTCAGCTCAGGCGCGAACCCTATTGGACCGCGCCCGAGTCTGCCGTGTCCTTGGCGGCGTTCTCCGTGGGCGCCCTGGCGCGATTGGCGCCGCAAAGCTGGCGGAAGAAACGCGCGCGGGAACGGCTCGCAGCGGAAACAGAGCGGGCGGCGCTACGCAATATCGCCAATCTGGATTGGTCGCTACGCCAGAATATCGAGGAGTCCTTGCGCCGCTTTCGCGTTTCCCTCGCCGAACAAATCGAATTGGCGTTACAGGATACGAGGCTGGCGCTACGTCTGGCGCTCGAACGGGGGGCCGATCAAACGCGATCCGTTGAGAATGACGTCGCCAATGCGGAGGCGGCCGTTGCCGCATTGTCCCGAATCCTGTTGGCGCTCGGCGGCGGCCAAAGGTCCGTTCGGCCGATGGGAGACGCGACGTGCTGAGACTTTCTCGGGCCAAGGTCATCAATGATCTCGAATTGATCATCAACCGGCCCGGTCCGGCGCGCGGTCAGCGCAAATGGACTGCGAAGGGCGCGGAATGTTCGCTCGAAAGACATTCCTATGCCGGCGACGCCTACAGCTTTCACGCCGACATTGTGTGCATCCGCATTCAGGCCGCGCCCCGAACGATACTGGAGCTCATGCTCGTCTGCGAATTCTGGCAGGGAGGCGACGGCGGTACGATACACACGACGAAGTGGCTCAAACAGGTCACTGGCAAACCGACAGACGTCTACAAATGGATCAACGCCAACCGCGATTGACCGGACAAGGCGACGCAATCGCCTTTGCGAAACGCAGCGGCTAACGCCTCAAAAAAGGAATTTTCAGCATGGCCGATTCCTTTGGTCGCCACGATAGCTTGACCGATCGACATGACGCTAACGAGCGTCCGGTGCTGCGCATCTGCGCTTTGTTGCCAGAGGCGGAAACCGCGACATCGATTTTGGAGTGCGCCGTCGCAGGCAGTCGGGGCTTCGCCGCCCACATTGACGCAGTGCATGTCGGCTTCGATCCGAAGCATAGCCTCGTTTCCGCCGAGGAAAACGACCTTCAACAATTGCGAGACATTTATGAAGGGCCGCCGGAAATTCGCGCCGCGCGCGTGAAAGCTGCCGTCGAGGCGTTCTTGTCGTCGGCGACGGATGCGCCGCCGATCGCCTGGCGTGATGACGAAGGGGATATTGGCGTCAATGTAGTCCTGGAATCCCGCCGGGCGGATCTTATCGTCATCGGACGTCCGATCCATCTCGACGCGGCCGACGCCCTGCATAGCGCCTTGTTCGACGCCCATCGCCTTGTGCTTATAGCGCCGCGCGATGTTGCAGCCGGCGAGCGGACAATTGGTCGCCATATCGTGATCGGGTGGAAACCAGGAACTCCAGCGGAACGAACGGCGGCAGCGGCGCTCCCCTGGTTAAGAAAAGCGGGCAAGGTCAGCGTTTTGTGGGTCGCAAAGGCCGGAGCGGCGCCTTACGGTCCAGGCGCGCGCGCATTTTTTGAGAACCTTGGCGTCTCCGTCGACATTACGCGGCTTGAACGAGACACGCGAAGTGTTGGCGCACAATTATTGGACGAGGCGATCCAGCTTGGCGCCGACTGTCTGCTGATCGGAGCTTACCGCCATGGGGAGCTATGGGAGTCCCTGTTTGGCGGAGTCACCCACGACGTTTTGAAACGTGTTGATCTCCCGACATTCATGATGCGCGGATAGCAGAGGCGTTCGTTCGGACTTGAAAGCGCGAGCTATTTTGCCGGAGCAAACTCTAGATACGTCCGACCTTACGAAAGATGACGTCCGTTAGTTTTCGCCCATGGGCGAACGCCCGGACAGCGCCACAAATGGCGGCTTTCCCGGCGTTCCAAGTTGACGTTGACAAGGCCTTCGTTTACTTTCCTTTCAGGGAATGGGGTTTCCCTTTAAGCGCCTTTCCGGCTGATGACTCCTGCCACAAACGCGAATTTTTCGGTTTTCGGCAGAGCACCCCATGACCACAACTCGCCCTGACTTTTTGCCCGCAGTCCTTGCCGATCTCGTCGACGATCCCGTCGTGCAGATGATGATGAAGGCCGACCATGTCACCTTGGACGACCTTACAAAACTGGTCGGAGCCGCCGGTGTAAAGGCTCGGCCGGTGTCCCCCGATCAGGCGTCGGAACTCACGAATTTTCGTCCGTGTGTTGGCGTGATGCTTTTCAACCGGAACAATCGCGTTCTCGTCGGACACCGACGCAAACCGAAAGGCGCCTGCTGGCAAATGCCGCAGGGCGGCATCCATGACGCCGAAACACCGCAGGCGGCGGCGCTGCGCGAACTCAGGGAGGAAATGGGGGTCAGCAACGTCGAAGTTGTCGCCGAAAGCCGCACGTGGCTTTGCTACGAATTGCCGGCCGAACTTGTCGGAAAGGCGTGGGGAGGTTGTTGGCGCGGTCAAAAACAAAAATGGTTCGCAATGCGACTGCGCGGGC
>JAJXZC010000049.1 GCA_021780275.1 Pseudomonadota bacterium | reverse complement strand
CAGGCCGCCGACAGGCCTGAGATCCCGCTCCCGATCACCGCAACGGCAAGGGGACGCTCGTGAGTTCCAAACGGTCGCATAAGTCCCCTTTCGCTCCGGAGAGGCGCGGCGATTTTGCGCTAAATACGGGGACAGGGGTCGGCCGGATCACCCTTCGCCGCAGCCTGCTGCGTCGGGTGATCCGGCGACGGGCGGCAATCGTAAAGGAGGAACTGTGAGGCGAGCACGTTGTATCATTCGTGGACACCGCATCTTCGCATCGCCTCGGAGCCCGTGATGAGCGCCAGGCCGAGCGAAGATCGCTCAGTCTCTCTGGACGACCTCGTCCTGCGGATCGCCGCGAACCGGGATCGCGACGCCTTCGGAGAATTGTTCCGGGTCGTGGTCCCGCGTGTAAAGGCCTTACTGATGAGATTGGGGACCTCCCCGGAACTTGCCGAGGAGATCGCGCAGGAAACAATGCTGATGGTCTGGCGGAAGGCCTCTTACTTCGACATGGCCCGCGCGAGCGCCTCGACGTGGATCTTCACCATTGCGCGAAACCTTCGCATCGACGCGCAGCGCCGCAAGGCAAATCGCCATGAACCGCTTCCCGACATGACCGAGGTCGCCAGCGAAGCTCCGACGCCCGAGGAAGAGATCCTGGCGGCCTCTCGCGAGCGCCGCGTCGCTTTCGCGCTAGGCGCACTCTCCCCGGAGCAGGCCGAAATTGTTCGCTTATCGTTCTTCAGCGACGTTCCGCACAGTGAGATCGCGCGAAAGCTCGGCATCCCGCTCGGCACTGTCAAGTCGAGGGCGCGCCTCGCATTGGCGCGCCTTCGTAAGCTTCTGGAAGAGACCGCATGAGCGCGCGCTTTCACCCGAGCGATGAGACATTGCTGCGCTATGCGGCAGGGACTCTGGATGCGGGTCTTAGGATCGTCGTCGCGTCCCATCTTGAGATCTGTCCCGCCTGCCGCGCCCATATTGCGGATCTGGAGGCGGTCGGCGGTCAGCTGCTCACGGAGATGCCTGCCGCCGCCCTCGAGACCGCCTCACCGGAGAGGTTGCTGGAGCGCGCCGCAGCGTGGCGTCCAAGCCAGCCTGTCACTATCGACGCGTTGAGGCCGCTCGAAGGTCTCGCGCCCCCGCTGGCGCTGCGAGGCTGCGAGGTCGGGGACTGGCGGACGGTCGCGCCAGGCGTTCGCGTCAGCCGAGTGCGCGTCCCGGGACATCCGCAGGCGAGAGTCATTCTCCTGAGGGCGAGGGCGGGTAGGCGGATGCCCGCGCATTCGCATACAGCCTTTGAGTTCACTCAGGTGCTGACAGGCTCTTTTTCGGACAATGGCAACCGCTATGCGCCCGGCGACTTCGTTGAGGGCGACGTGGACACGGACCACAGCCCGGTCATCGGCGAGGAGTCAGAGTGCATCTCGCTTGCAGCAATAACCGGGCAGATCCGATTCCACGGCGCATTGGGACGTCTCCTCCAGCCATTCGTTGGGATATGAAGGCTGGCCTAACGCATGTCGCTCGCAGTGAGCGCGCGCAATGAACGCCTTGGCTCTCGTCACATTACTGAGCCTGGCGGCCTTCGGGATCATGGCCCTCGCATGGGCGTTGGCCGAGTTCACCAGCAAATCGGGTTGGATCGATACGATCTGGTCGATCGGAACCGGAGCGCTAGGAGTGGCGGCGGCGTTAGTTCCGATCGGGGAGGCCCAAGGGTCGACGTGGCGACAGATTATGGTCGCTGCGCTCGCCGCAGTCTGGTCCCTTCGCCTCGGCCTTCATATCCTGGCGCGCACCGCGAAGGGCGGCGACGACCCTCGATACGCGGCGCTTCGGACGGAATGGGGCGCCAATGCGTCGAGCCGCCTATTCTGGTTTGTCGAGGCCCAAGCGGCAGCGTCTATCCTCCTCGCCCTCTGCGTCGGCCTCGCCGCCCGCAATCCTGCTGACGGACCGCGGGTTTTGGACTTCGTCGGCGTCGTGGTGGCCATCATCGCCGTATTCGGCGAGGGTGCAGCCGACCGCCAGCTTTCAATTTATCGCGCCGCGCGCCGAGGAGCCGGGGTCTGCGACGCAGGCCTCTGGCGCTATTCCCGCCATCCCAACTATTTCTTCGAGTGGCTGTACTGGCTGGGCGTGGCCCTCATCGCGATTCCATCGCCCGGGGGGTATCCGCTCGGCTGGCTAGCCTTCGTTGGCCCCGCCGCGATGTACGCGCTGCTTGTCCACGTCTCCGGCATTCCGCCGCTGGAAGCGCATATGATGCGGACGCGAGGAGAGGCGTTCCGCGCCTATCGTCGGACGGTCAGCGCCTTTTGGCCCTGGCCGCCGCACCAGCCGAAAGCCAAGCCGCCATGAGCATGATCAGCCTCGCAACCCGGGCCGTCGAACGGCTTCCGCTTCCCGATGCCCTCACGCAACTCGGGGTGTCGTTTCTTGTTTCGCGAACTGGGCGGCGTCTCGATTGCGGCGCTGTCCAACGCAATGCCGAGTTTGCGAGAAGCATGCTGGAGCATCCAATCGCCGAACACGCCCAGGCGGCGAACGATCAGCACTATGAATTGCCGCCGGCGTTCTTTCACAATTTCCTCGGTCCGCGCCTGAAATATTCGTGTTGCCTGTTCAACAGCGACACGGCGAGCCTAGAGGATGCGGAAATCGCTGCGCTCGCTGCGACAGTCGAGCGAGCGCGAATCGCCGACGGCCAGCAGATTCTCGAGCTCGGATGCGGCTGGGGATCCCTCTCCCTCTGGATCGCCGAACGGTTTCCTGGCGCGCGCGTCACGGCTGTGTCGAATTCGGGACCACAGGGCGCGTTCATTCGCCACGAGGCCACGCGACGGGGTCTGCGCAATGTTCGCGTCGTCACAGCGGACATGAACGCATTTAGGCCCGATATTCGCTTCGACCGCGTCATTTCGGTGGAAATGTTCGAGCACATGGCGAACTGGCGAGCGCTGTTGGCGCGGATTCGGGGATGGCTCACGCCTGAAGGCGCTCTCTTTCTGCACGTTTTCTCCCACACCACGTCGCCATATCGTTTCGACCACGGAAATGAAGCCGACTGGATCGCACAGCATTTCTTCACAGGCGGCATCATGCCAAGCCATACGCTCATGCGTGAGTTTGGAGACCTGTTCTCCGTCCGCGACGAGTGGCGCTGGAGCGGGCGTCATTACGCCCAAACTGCGCAGTGCTGGCTTGCGAATTTCGACGCCAACCGCGCCGTTATTGATCCAATCCTTCGTGACGCCTACGGAAAAGATGCGTCGCTGTGGGCGCGGCGGTGGCGGATCTTCCTCCTCGCGACCAAGGGTCTATTTGGTCATCGGAACGGCGAGCCATGGGGCGTCAGTCATTACCTGCTGGCGCCGGTCGGAGCGTGATGTCCGGCCAACGCGGAAACCCGCTTGCGGGCTACCTTGCCCATCCGGATCCTCTCGTGCGGACCAGTAACCTCGTTGCGCTCGTGGTCGCCAGCAACCAGCCCTTCTACCCGCTTTATGTCTATTTCGGTGTGAGCGCGACAATCTGGCCGACGACTTTCACCTTCCTCTCGACACCCTTCTTCCTGGCTGCCGCCGCCATCTCCCGCCGCTCGGATCTGTGGGGGAGAGTGACGCTCGTGCTGGCGGGGCTCGCAAATACCGCGCTCGCTGTCTCTGCCTTCGGAACACAGTCGGGAGTGGCCCTCTTCCTTGGCCCCTGCGTGGTGCTTGCCGGCATGCTATTCGGTCAGGGTGAGAGACGAGCAACTTATGGACTCCTCGGCGCTGCGGCACTGGTGGCGCTCTATGCGCGGTGCGGCCACGCAGCCGGCTTTCACGCATATACCGGAGAAGAGTACCAACGCTTCTCTACGCTGAACGCTTTAAGCGCTCTATCGTTACTGACGTTTC
>JAJXZC010000352.1 GCA_021780275.1 Pseudomonadota bacterium | reverse complement strand
ATCTTGTGGGTGAGTAGCGGTCGATGAAGGCTTGCCGTATCGCCGTGAACTCGGCAGCATCGAAGAAAGGGGCCACCGATCTGTCGATGCGCCGCACGATCCTGGCCCAGTCCGGCAGGTCGCGCACCGTGTAGCCCGCGCTTTCCTGGTCGCCATGGACATTGAAGATCGCGCCGACCTGCTGCGACTGCACGATCGGAAACGCCGAAAACGCGGCCACCTGAAAGTCGACGTCACTGGGCCTTCCGGCATGTAGGTAGGGCGCGCGGATGGTGTCGAGCACGTCGCGCCGCCAGAGGATCGAACTCCACACGTAGTGTCCCAGCCGGAAGAACTGCCTCAGATGCTCCTCTATGCCGAGAAAACCTTCGCGCATTGACGCCGCGTCTGACGGGTAGGTGCACATCAGCTCGCCCGAGGGACCTCGCTGCTCGCCGAGAAACACCGCTGCGCCCGCGCCCGGTTCGGCTTTCAGCATCTCCATTGCGGCATGAAGGAATCCGGGCATCAGCCGGTCGTCATCGGCGAGCGGCACGAAGTATCCGGTCTCGACCGCGCCGAAGGCCCTGCGGTAGTTCGGCAGCGAGCCGATGTTCTCGCTGCGCCGGGTCACGCGGATGCGCGGATCGGCGGCGGAGGCCTCCGCGAGAAACGACGGCGTATCGTCGGCGGAGGCATTGTCGAACACATGTGCGCGGATCGGAACGCGCGTTTCCTCCAGAACGCTTTTCAACGCACTTTCGAGCTTCTGCCTTCGGTTGAACGTGGGAATGATGACCGTGATGGTGTCGGCTTCGGTGGGCAACGCAAAGTCTCCTCGGTTTCCGATCGAAAGGCGCTTCCGGTGGGAGATCAGACGCGTCGCAGAAACCCGTCCGGCGCCACGGTGAGAAGCAACTTCGCCTCGATATCCTTGTCGATCACGAAATCCTCGCGGCCTTTCATCCAGGTATGCACAGCCGTCATCGGGTTGTTGCCCGGCCCCCATGGCCGGTCGAAGGCAAGTTCTTCGGGCAGGCGCTCGATCAGCGTGTCGAAGACGATGCAGTAGCTGTTCCTGCTCGTGAGCGGGGCATAGAGTTCCAACTCTGCAAGGACGTGGTCGTGGCTATGATTGCTGTCGAGCAATACCAGCACCCGTTTGGCGTCGCCGACGGCCTGATGCACCTGCGCGAAGACCCCGCGATCGATTGAGGAGCCCTCGATCATCGTGATGCGGTTCGACATCGGGTGCGCTTCGATCGCGCTGCGATTGTGCGCGCGGATATCGATATCCACGCCGATGACGTGACGCTTCTGCGCCGGGGCCTTGGTGCCGGCATCCGCCGATTCCCATTCGCTGAGATCGAGCAGGGCCAGCATGGACGCGGAAAGAATGAGAGACCCGCCATGCGCGATGCCCGTCTCGACGATCACGTCGGGCTGGACCTCCCAGATCAGTTCCTGCACCGCGACCATGTCCTGCGGATACTGGATAATCGGACGGCCCATCCACCGGAAATTGTAGGAGTATCGCGACGCGATACTCTCCCTCAGGAATGCGTCGCGCGCGCTTAGAAGCGCCCGGTTGGACGCGTTTTCGGCAATGCGTGCCTCTACCTCTGTTTCAAACTCCGCCGTCATTGATCGCCCGATACTGGAATTTGGGTCCGCCCATCTCGCGGATCTCTTCAAGATAGTTGGGGTTCATCACGAGGATTTCGGCCCCCTCGGCCAGATCGCCCAACACGGTTTGCGGAGCCTCGACCTTGAGTCCCGTCGCCGCAAGGTATTTCCCCTGTTTTCTGGGGTTGATGTCGATGACTCGGGCGACGGGCGTGCCAGCGCGCTCCCGCAGGAGGCTGAAGATCACGCCCTTCGACGCGCCGCCCCAGATCACCGTCTGGCGTTCGGCGTTCGCGGAAAACGCATGGGGCTCGGGGAGAAACGGCTCGGGAATGACCACCTTGTCATCTGGATGGAAAGCCGGACGCCGTAGGCTCGCCAGATCGCCGATGACCGTGAGATATTGTCCATTGAAGCTTCGCCCCAGATAGAGCGTCCGCCCGAAGATGCGCCGAAAATCGCTCAACCGGAAATAGTTCACGTGTTCGTAGAAAAAATCGAACCACGCCCGATTCTCGAGAATCCAGTCGAGGCAGGGCACCTCTATGTAGATCAGCCCCTGATGTCCGTTCGCGGCGGCCAGCCGGAACAGGAACGCGACCGGATCGTCGATATGCTCGAGCACATGCCGCAAGATGAGGCCTCGACTCCGTATCCCGAGGTCCTCCACGAAGACACGGCGCAGAATCGTGGGGTCGTCGCCCTCGTAGGCCGGGTCGAACCCGGTGATGTCCGCGCCGCGCCGGCGCAACTTGTCGAGGAAAAGCGCCTTGCCGCAGCCGACCTCGACCAGCCCCTCGGTCCCCAGAAGCGCGAGCACGAGGTCCGCGATACGGTCGAGATGCGCATCGAACTGAGCGCTCAGGCCCTGCTCGTTCTGATAGGCGGAGTCGTAGTGCATCAGGCTCGGATCGAAGGCCGCGTTGCGCACCAGACCGGTTTCGGCATCCTGAACGATCCGGATATCGCCACGCGGACAACCCCGTGCCTCTGCGACGCTGTCATACATTCGGTTCTGAAACACCGGGAATTCGTCCTGCCGGTAAAGCTCTAGGTATTCCACGCATCCTCCTCCCATCCATGCTCGGCGAGGCCGCCCGGCCGCCCCACGATGCGGAACGGCTCGCCCGGCCGCATGGCGCGCGCCCCGAAACGGAGCAAGCTCAGTTCATCCGTCCGTGGAAGGCGGGACACGATGAAGTCTCTCACAGAAACCGCGCGTCCCGAGCAGACATTGACCGGCCCCGTGACGCTGCTGGTCGCGATATCCGCGATCATGCGTCCCGCAACGGAGACATCAAGGAAATCGCGGATCTGCTTGCCTTCCGTTAGGTCGACAGGCGCGCCCGCTTTGATGCGATCCATGACATGAGGAAGAAGCCGCCGCTTATCCTCGCCTTCGCCGAAAAGGAGGAACAGGCGACACCATGCAAACGGGAGCTGCGCCTGATCCATCGCGCGGTTGAGGGCAAGAAAGGCCGCCGCCTTCGCTGCCCCATAGACCGATGTCGGGCCAAGCAGAGCGTCGGGCTCCAGCGGGAAGGCATCCTCGCGCTCGGCCCGGTCAAAATCGTATTCCGCGCATGTGCCCAGCCCCACGAAGCGCTCGACCCCGGCCTCGATCGCGGCCTTGCCGAGCCGGACCGTTCCTGCGAGGCAGTCGAGGTTCCTGAGCGACGTCTCGTATTTGCCCGGTTCGGCATACCACGCAGCATGGATTACGGTATTGACGCCGGCGAGCAGCGCCCGAAGGCCTTCCTCGTCCTCCGAGAAGAGATCGTCCGTGGTTCGGGAGAGCGCCGATCCTGCCTCGGCGGCACCGGTTCGGTGGAGTTCGATCACCTCATGCCCTGCCGCCGCAAGCGCCTTGCAGATCTGGCGGCCGACGAAGCCGCCCGCGCCCGTGACTAGTATTGCGGTCATCTGACGCGCAGTTCCGGGATCGCCGTCACGAAGGATGTTCCCCGGCGCTTGAGCCCAGCGAGCGCAGTTTCGATCTCGGGCGCGATGTTCCATGGCAGCATCAGGACGTAGTCGGGCGGATCGGCCTGCAGAACTTGCGGATCGAGGACGGGTATGTGGCTTCCCGGAAGGAAGCGTCCCTGTTTCGACGCCGCCGCGTCACATACGTAGGGCAAAAGATCCGGCTTGACGCCGGCGTAGTTCAAGAGCGTGTTGCCCTTGGCAGCTGCCCCATAGCCCGCGACGGAGCGACCTTGCCGGCGGCAGTCCAGCAGGAAGGACAAAAGCGCGTTCTTCGCCTCGTCCGCGTTTCCCTGCAGGCTA
>JAJXZC010000081.1:1627-3895 GCA_021780275.1 Pseudomonadota bacterium | reverse complement strand
GTTCATTTTCACGACGCATGACGAGATCTGGCTGCGGCATATGAAATCCGAGGGCTTGATCAAAGGGCGAAACTTTGCCCACTTCCGCACGTGGACGGTTGATCTTGGCCCCACCGAATGGGACGACCGCGATGTGTGGAGTGAAATCGACGACTATCTCGCCAAAAGCGATGTGAGGGGCGCGGCCGCGCTTCTGCGTCACTATCTGGAGCATTTCGCGAAGGAGGCTTGTGACCGCCTGAGAGCGCGCGTGGAATTCCGAGGCGACGCGCAATTCATGCTTGGCGACCTCCTGCCAAACGCGACCAATGCCCTTGGCGAGTTGCTGAAAAAGGCCAAGGTGGCTGCGAACTCTTGGAATCAGAATGACGTTATCGAGAAGGTCGGATCCCTTGAGGCCACCTTCGGGGAGGCAAAGGTCAAGACCAACCACGAGCAATGGCAGGTCAACACCGCCGTTCACTTCAATGCCTGGGCCGACCTCAAGAAGAAAGACTTTGCGCCCGTCGTGGCCGCCTTCAAGGCCTTCACTGCCTCATTCGGTTGCGCGACGTGCGGAGAGATGTACTTTGTGACACCTGATCGCGGCCAGAAAGAGGCCCTTCGCTGTGGATGCGGCGGGCTGAACCTCAATCTTCTACAGAAAGGATCATAGCGGCGCGTTGGGATCACGCCGATACTTTGGCGTTCTGAGTGCATTCCAGCGTACATAAAGGCCATAAGCGTTTCCGCCATTTCTTATGATGCTCGTTCCGTGTGCCTCAAGCAACGGAACGACGCCCATGACCCCCACCAAACTCCTGATCGGCCAGATCGCTGTCGTCTTCGCCATCGTGATCCTCGGGGTATGGGCGGCGACGCAGTGGTGTGCGGACATGCTGGGCTATCAGGCGCAGCTCGGGAGTCCGTGGCTCGTGGTGTTCGGCTGGCCGGTCTATGAGCCATGGAAACTGTTCGAATGGTGGTACATCTACGAGGCTTACGCGCCGGAGGTGTTCGACAAGGCGGGCCTGCTGGCGGCGGGTAGCGGCTTCATGGGCTGTGCGGCGGCGATTGTTGGTTCGCTGTGGCGGGCGCGGCAAAGCCGGCTCGTCACCACCTATGGCTCGTCGCGATGGGCCGTGAAGGGGGAGATCGAACGAGCCGGGCTGTTTCGACCGGCGGGCGTTTTCCTTGGGCGGCTCAAGGACCGGTATCTGCGCCATGACGGGCCGGAGCATGTCATGGCCTTCGCGCCGACGCGCTCGGGCAAGGGCGTCGGCCTCGTCGTCCCGACGCTTCTCACCTGGACCGGCTCGGCGGTGATCCACGATATCAAGGGCGAGAACTGGCAGTTGACCGCCGGCTGGCGCGCGAAGTTTTCGCATTGCCTCTTGTTCAACCCGACCGATCCGCGCTCAGCGCGCTACAATCCGTTGCTGGAGGTGCGCAAGGGGCCGGACGAGGTGCGCGATGTCCAGAACATCGCCGACATTTTGGTCGATCCCGAGGGCGCGCTCGAACGCCGGAACCATTGGGAAAAAACTAGTCACGCCTTGCTGGTCGGCGTCATCCTGCACGTGCTGTACGCCGAGGAGGAGAAGACGCTGGCGCGGGTCGCCACCTTCCTGTCCGATCCGCGCCGGTCCTTCGCGGCGACGCTGCGGCGCATGATGGCCACCAACCATCTCGGCACGCCCGAGAACCCGAGGGTCCATCCGGTCGTGGCCTCGGCCGCGCGCGAGCTGCTGAACAAGTCGGAGAACGAGCGCTCCGGCGTGCTCTCGACCGCCATGTCCTTCCTCGGCCTCTATCGCGACCCTACCGTCGCGGCGACGACTTCTGCCTGCGATTGGCGCATTGCCGATCTGATGGATGCCGAACACCCGGTGTCGCTCTATCTGGTGATCCCCCCGTCCGACATCTCCCGCACCAAGCCGCTGGTGCGGCTGGTCCTGAACCAGATCGGCCGACGGCTGACCGAACGGCTTGAGGGCGATCCGAAGAAGACCCGCAGGCATCAGCTCATAATGATGCTCGACGAGTTCCCAGCGCTGGGGCGGCTCGATTTCTTCGAAACGGCGCTGGCCTTCATGGCCGGGTATGGCATCCGCGCCTACCTCATTGCGCAGTCGCTCAACCAGATATCCAAGGCGTATGGCGAGAACAACGCCATTCTCGACAACTGCCATGTGCGCATTGCCTTTTCGTCAAACGACGAGCGGACGGCGAAGCGCATCTCTGACGCTCTCGGCACGGCGACGGAACTCAGTGCGCAGCGCAACTATG
>JAJXZC010000081.1:0-1617 GCA_021780275.1 Pseudomonadota bacterium | reverse complement strand
TGGCGCCCTGGCTGTCGCATGTCATGGTCAGCCGCCAGGAGACGGCACGTCCGTTGCTTACGCCCGGCGAGGTGATGCAATTGCCATCCGCGGACGAACTGGTGCTGGTCTCCGGCCTGCCACCGATCCGGGCGAAGAAGCTCCGCTATTACGAAGATCGGAACTTTAAGCAGCGCGTTCTACCGGCCCCACATCTTTCCGAAGGCGGCTACGAGGACAAGCCCGCACCGCGCCCCGACGACTGGAGCGGCCAGGTGCGCGATACCGACGACCGCCTGATGCCTTCCGACGAGGACGGTACCAGGCGCGGTTCCCTTGGTGAGGAAGGCGGGCTTCAGCAGCAGCGCCATCCGGGCTTGGCGGAGGAACAGATCGCGAAGCCCGTCGAGCCGGGGCAGCCGGATCTTCCGGGGCTCGATGCCGACGAGTCGGATGTCGTCGCCGACAAGCGCACCCTGGATCGACTGTCGAAGCCGGCGCGCGTCTATGGCGTCAACGAAGCGATGGGGCCGGAGAAAGATATCCTCGAAGGATTCTGATCTCGCGCAAGCATCCGCATGTGATCGCATTCCGTCGTACATAAAGGCCGTAAGAGATTCCGGCGCATCCGGCGATCCTTGTCCTGACTTTTTCAAGACCGTCAGGGCAAGACTGCATGAAGCCGCGTCACAACATCTACATCGACGAGGAAACGAGCGCCGAGCTCGAAGCGCTGGCGGCCAAGCCCGGTGCCTCCAAATCCGCGATCATCACCGACGCGATCCGCCATTACATCCGTCACCGAGGCGCCCATGCGCTCGATGAGGCGCTGAGGATCCGCCTCGACCGGCTGACGCGCGAGAACAGTCTGATCCGGCGCGACATTGATGTCCTGACCGAGAGCCTCGCCTTCTTCGTGCGGCTCTACCTCACCTTCAACGCGCACACGCCGATCCCGGACAAGGCGACGCAGGCGGTCGCGCAGGAACGCTACCAGAAATTCGTCGAGCAGGTTGGCCGCCAGATCGCGGGCGGCAAGCGCTCGCTCGGCCCCAGGGACGGGGAGGAAAACCCATGAGCACGACCGCCGAAGAACGCCGCCGCGCCATGCTCAAGACGGCCATGGGGCCGGCAATCAACGAGGCTCTCGGCGACCCCGCTGTCATCGAGATCATGATCAACCCCGACGGCAGGCTCTGGATTGACCGGCTTGGTGAGGGCCGCAGCGATGCCGGGCTGCGTGTTCACCCCTCCGAGACCGAGCGGATCATCCGCCTGGTCGCCTCCCATGTCCACGCCGAGGTGCATGCCGACAATCCCATTGTCAGCGCCGAGCTGCCATCGGGCGAGCGCTTCGAGGGCGTGCTGCCGCCGGTCGCATTGGCGCCGTGTTTCGCCATCCGCAAGCCCGCCGCGAAGATCTTCACCCTCGCCGACTACGTCCGTGCCCAGATCATGGTCCCGATCCAGGCCGACGCCCTCAGGCAGGCGGTGCGGGAGCGGAAGAACATCCTGGTCGCCGGCGGAACCTCCTCGGGCAAGACCACGCTTGCCAATGCGCTCTTGGCCGAGATCGCCGATTGCGACGAACGGGTCATCCTCATCGAGGATACGCGCGAGTTGCAACGCGCGGCGGTG
>JAJXZC010000603.1 GCA_021780275.1 Pseudomonadota bacterium | reverse complement strand
CCGAGCGCGCCTCGCGGGCGGGCCGCGAAGGCGGACAGGTGAGCGGCGGCAACTTCAAGCACGACCCGGCGCGCGCCGCCGGCGCCGGACGAAAGAAGGCGCACGAAGCCCAATCCGCCGAGCAAGCGGCAGAGGGGCACGACAAGGACGCATAATAAGGAACCGCACAGGGCGGAAGTGCGCGGCAAGAAACCCGCGCCGGGAAGGCGCGGGTTTTGCTAATACCTGCGATGAAGCGTCGGAAAATCAGAAGGCGAGGCTCGTGCGAATGCCAACCACCAATGCATTGTCGATCTTTGCACCCGTCGCGTCTTCGGGATTTGGAACATTGCCGCCGGGATGCACGATGTACTGAATGTCGGGCTGCACGCTCCACCAGGGCGTCACGGCCGCGGTGTAGCTCAACTCGAATATGGTTTCCTGGTCGCGCAGCGGATAGGCCGGATCGGGCATCAGCATCTGGACGTCTCGATCAGCATCGCGGGCATCCTCGCTGATCTTCGCATAGGCAACGCCGAGGGCGAGTATGTCCTGATCGCGGCCCGGAAAGAGGCCCCTATAGGCGAGCCCACCGTCCGCGTAGAAGGAAACGAGATTGCGATCGGAAGGCGCACCGCCCACACGAGCGAAAACGCTCAGCGCATCGCTGCCGCCGTTCTGCCAGACCGTCTGGTCCGCGATTGCGTAGACGCCGTGATCTCCCGAACGGTCGAAACCGTAATGCTGGTCGGCGAACTTGCCTGTCTGGTACCACCCGCCGACCTTGTACACGCCTGGAAGTCCTTCGCCTTCGCCCTGATTGATCGTGTACTGAACTTCACCCATCCAGAGCGCGCCGCCACTCGTACTGAAGGTCGTGCCGTGCTTGTTGCAGAGCTGTGCATCGTCGAAACAATCCTTGCCCGCCGGGTCGCCGCTAAATACGGCGCCGAGCATAGTGAGATGCTTCGTCGGCGCGACGGCAACGCGAATGCCCGGCGTCGCCAGCGGATAGGCAGGGCCGCCGTTCGTCTGGTTGGCTGCCGCTATCCCGGCCCAGCCGAAGGTGCCGTTGATGAGATTGCCCGCCGTGTCGCTGGTCATGAACTCGTCGTCGGCGGCGAGCTGACCGGCGCGAACCGAGACCGCGTCGTCGAGGAAATTCTGCTGCACCCAAAGCGTGAAGAGGCGCGTCGTCTGGCGCGCCTCGATATTGCTCGGTGCGCCGATGCTGCCCGTGTAGTCCACGGTCGGCAGGCCGTTGGTGTGATGTATCTGAAAGGCGCTAGCATGGGCCGTTCCACCCTGCCAGCCCAGAAGCTTTTCGAGGTCGAGGTCGAGCGAAAGTTCGGCGCGGCCCTCATAGCTCCAGCCCCGCTTCATGCCGCCCGAGACGTCGCCCATCGCTTCGCCCACATAGGCAAGCCCGATTTCGATGCCCTGATCGGCCAGTTCGCTGCGCGTCCCGCCCCAGTCGCCTGTCAGCGTATCGCGCTCCCAGAGGTTCTTTTCCTCAGCTATGGCGGGCTGAGCCCCCACGGAAGCCCCAAGCAGCGACGCCGTGGCAAGTGCGCGGCAAAGCATCTTCATCTCTCTCGTCTCCGGTTCGGAATTGGGGCAGGCCCCACGGGCGGGAGCAGCAAGTTAGGTTAGTTGCTATTAATTCGCAAGAGCATAATCATAGGCTGAACGCCGTCCGTGCGGCGAATCCCAAAGGATGCGCCGCACGGACGGGCCGGAAAGTCGGCAAAAAGAAGTGATCTGAACCGCTAGACCCGCGCGGCGGCAAGCGCCCTCTCGAGCTTCTCCATGCCCTCGTCCACGATCGCGTCCGGGGCCGTCAACGGCACCAGAATGCGGATCGCATTGGAGAAGACGCCGCAGGAGAGAAGAATGAGCCCCTCTTCCAGTGCAGCGGCAGTAACGCGCTTCGTCGCCTCGGCGTCGGGCTCATAAGCACCCCGCACCTTCACGATGTCGAAGCCGATCATCGCGCCAAAGCCGCGAATGCCGGTGATGGGCACGACATCGTTGCGCGACGCAATGGAGTTGAGCTTCGCCTTGATGCGCACACCCATCGCATTGGCGCGGTCGAGAAGCTTTTCTTCCGCAATCACATCAAGCACAGCGAGCGCTGCCGCGCAGGCGATGGGGCTGCCCGCATAGGTGCCGCCGAGGCCACCCGGCTCCGGCGCATCCATAATCGCCGCGCGACCGATGACACCCGAAATCGGAAAGCCACCGCCGAGCGATTTCGCAATGGTAATCATGTCCGGCTCGACACCCGAATGCTCGATGGCGAAAAGCTTGCCGGTGCGCGCAAAGCCGGTCTGTACCTCGTCAACGACGAGGAGAATACCGTGCTCATCGCAAATCTTGCGAAGCGCGACGAGAAGCTCCTGCGGCGCTTCGTAGAAACCGCCTTCGCCCTGCACCGCCTCGATCATGATGGCGGCGACGCGCGTGGGCTCCACATCGGCGCGGAAAAGCGTTTCGAGTGCCTTGAGCGTGTCGGCGACCGTCGTGCCGTGGTCCGCCACGGGGAAGGGAACGTGGTAGACCTCCGCCGGCATGGGGCCGAATTTCTTCTTGTAAGGCAGCGTCTTGCCCGTAAGCGCCATGGTCATCATGGTGCGGCCGTGGAAGCCGCCCGCGAAGGCGATGACCGCCGAACGTCCCGTCGCGGCGCGCGCGATCTTCACGGCATTTTCGGTCGCCTCGGCGCCGGTCGTGAAAAAGATGGTCTTGGCCGGCCCATTGAAGGGCGCGAGCGTATTGAGCCTTTCGGCGAGTTCGATATAGGGCTCGTAGGGAACGATCTGGAAGGCCGTGTGCGTGTAATGCGCGAGTTGCTTTTCAACCGCCGCAATCACCTTGGGGTGACGATGACCGGTGTTCAGCACCGCGATGCCGCCTGCGAAATCGACAAAACGCCGCCCCTCCTCATCCCATAATTCGGCGTTTTCCGCGCGCGCCGCGTGAATGGGATAGGCGACGGAAACGCCGCGCGGAACCGCGCGCTCCCGGCGCGCGGCAAGCTCTTGGTTCTTGCTCATCGAAGTACATCCTTTCGTCCGCACCGGCGGGCACGCCGGGCGACGGCCATGCTAGCGCATTTCCGCCGGCCGCTCACGATGGGAAGAATGGCTTTATGCCGCATAAAAACGGCCCCGGAACGCTTGTTCCGGGGCCGCTTCAACACTTTACATTTTAACGCTTCAGCGCCCGCTTGTCGGGATCTGGTTGAAGGGGACCGCCTTGTCCACACGAATATCGGCGGGCAAACCAAGCACACGCTCTGCGATGATGTTGCGCAGAATCTCGTCCGTGCCGCCTTCGACACGAGTCGCGGGTGAGCGGAGCAGCATCGCCTGGAAGCGTGCGCTCGCCGCAGCCTGTTCGGGCGAAAGAAGCGCGCCCGCCTCGGCCTGCAGGTCGAGCGCGAACATCGCGATCTCCTGCATGGTCGGTCCGGCGACGAGCTTGCCGATGGAGTTTTCCGGCCCGGGCGTCTCGCCCTTTGAAAGCGCCGAGATCGAGCGGAACGCCGTATATTTGAGACCGCTGGTCCGGACTGCATAACTCGCAAGCTTCGAGCGCACGGCCGGATTGTCGATGGCCGGACCGTTGTCCGTTTCGAGCGAGCAGCAGAAGTCGAGAAGCTCGGGGAAGCCCGTGGGCATGCCCGCGCCAATCGACAGGCGCTCGTTCATCAGCGTCGTCAGCGAAACGTTCCATCCATCGCCCACCTTGCCGAGGCGCTGGCTGTCCGGAATGCGGACATCGGTGAAATAGACCTCGTTGAATCCCGACTGTCCGTTCACCTGCTTGATCGGACGGATTTCGATGCCGGGCGACTTCATGTCCAGGAAGAACATGGTGAGGCCCTTGTGCTTGGGTACGGTCGGATCTGTGCG
>JAJXZC010000716.1 GCA_021780275.1 Pseudomonadota bacterium | reverse complement strand
CTTCAACTGTGCCGGGGCATTCTGCTTGTCGACGATCTCATAGCGTATGTTGGGCCGGTCGAAGCTTGCGACAAAACTCGGCGCGCCGGCGAGCCCAAGCCGGTCGATGATTTCCTTGCGGGTGAGCTCGTCCGCCGTGGCCGTGAGGGCGATGCGCGGCACCTCGGGAAAACGTTCGGGGATCGCCGACAGGCCGATATATTCCGGGCGGAAGTCGTGCCCCCATTGCGACACGCAATGGGCCTCGTCGATCGCAAACAAGGCGATCTTCGCGCGGCCGAGCAGGCTGAGGCAGCGCGGCGTCAACAGCCGCTCGGGCGCGACATAGAGCAGGTCGAGATCGCCGGTGATGAGCCGGGCCTCGACCGCGGCGGCCTCGTCCGCAGACAGCGTCGAATTCAGCACCGCGGCCTTGACGCCCGCCTCGAGCAATCCCGCTACCTGGTCGCGCATCAGCGCGATCAGGGGCGAGACGACGATGCCGCAGCCCTCGCGCAGCAATGCCGGCAATTGATAGCACAGCGACTTGCCGCCGCCGGTCGGCATCAGCACCAGGCAATTGCCGCCGTTCGTGACATGCCCAATGATCGCTTCCTGCGCGCCGCGGAAGCCAGACAGGCCAAACGCCGAATTCAGGATGGAAAGCGCATCCGGCGCAAGGCCGGACTGGCGCTCGGCGGTTGAGGCGATGGCGGGAGGGGACATGCGGGTTTTGTGGGTCCGGATACGAGCTTGCGAGGGCCAGCCTTCGAGGCCTGCGCCATGGATCATAGCAGGTCTATTTCTGATTCGGGCAGTCACACACATGCGCTCCCAAATCGGCTTCGAGCAAGTATTCGCCAGAAGCTGCCGAAAGCGCCACTTTACCTGCGTGAGCAGCTTCCGTTACATTAGCTCGGGCACGCTGCGTCTTTTCGCTTTTAGACTCTAACGGCCGGGGACGAAATGGCGATACCAGATTATCAATCGTTGATGTTGCCCGTCTTGAGGCTGGCAAGCGACGGCGCGGAGCATCGCATCGCCGACGTTGTCGATTCGCTAGCCGAACAATTGAAGCTTTCTGATTCTGAGCGAGAAGAATTGTTGCCGAGCGGGAAGCAACCCGTTTTCAACAATCGAGTCCATTGGGCAAAGACATACCTTGCCCAAGCGAAATTGCTCGTCGGTACACGTCGCGCATTTTTTAAAATTACAGATCGCGGACGCGCGGCCTTAGCCGAAAATATCTCACGCATCGACGCGAAGTATCTTCGGCGCTTTCCAGAGTTCAATTCCTTCATTGCGGGTGATGCGAAAGCAGAGCTTCCGGCCGCCGATTCGACGCCAGTCATAGATGACAAGGCAATTAGTCAAGGCACACCCGACGAGTTGCTACGAGCAACCATTAAGGAAGTCGAAAATGCCCTCGCGGCAGAATTGATACCGCGCATCTGCGCCGCTTCACCCGCGTTTTTCGAACGCCTTGTTGTCGATTTGCTGTTGAAGATGGGTTACGGCGGGTCGCGCGCTGAAGCCGGTCGTGCGTTAGGGAAGACCGGCGACGGCGGGATTGATGGCGTCATAGATCAAGACCAACTAGGACTTGACCGAATCTATATACAAGCCAAGAAATATGATCCTGACAACGCCGTTAGTGAACCCGATATTCGAAATTTCTGCGGTAGTCTTGGCGCGAATAAGGCCGCCAAGGGCGTTTTCGTAACGACTTCCTATTTCACAAAGCCCGCCGAAGATTTTGCCGAACGCCATCCCTACAAGGTCGTTCTGATCGATGGCGACTTGCTGGCGCGGTTGATGATTCATCATTCGGTCGGAGTTCGTATCGTCGACACGATGCACTATAAAAAGATAGACGATGAATTTTTCCCCGACGAATGAGAGTCGATCATGACCGCGAAAAGGGTTCCCGGCGGGTGCATTTGTTTTCGCCGGGCGAATTCTTCTTTCTCGCGGGGTAAAGCGCGCGCTTATGCGCCGGCAGTTCGCAGCGCGTCCGCAACGCTCAGGATCTGGACGTTCCGGCGCGATGCCGCATCCAGCGCATGCCGCAGGAGGGACGGGGTACAGCCGTAAGGACTGGGTTCGGCCGCTACGTCATGGCTATAGAAAATCAGCCAGCCGTTGCGGGCGACGGCCTCGTCGAAGGCGCGGTCGATGCCATCGCGGTCGATATCCCGATTGATGAGCGGGGTGGCGCGCAGGAATTGCAAATCCACGACCCCGCCGTTGACGCCGGGAACGATACCGCGGGATGACCGGAAGCTTTCCCCGAGCTGGCCTTTTCGCCACACCGAGCCCAGACCGTAGGGATAGGCGAAATTCTCGATTCTGATCGAGGGGTCCAGTCCCAGGAGGTAGCGGCGGTTGTCGTCGATCTCGGCGGCCAGCGCCGCCGTATCGAGGTCGGTGGTTCGCGTATGGGAGAACGTGTGACACGCGATTTCGTGGCCTTCGCGGTGAAGCGCGACGATGTCATCGGCACTGATTCCGGCCCAATGGCCGGACCATCTATCGACAAGTCCGCCCGCGACATAGAACGTCGCCCGTGCGCGATACGCATCGAGTATCGGGACGCCGGCGACGGCCGCGCTTTTGGGCGTATCGTCGAACGTGAAACTGACCATCGGGCCCTTGTTTCGCAATCGAAACGGCGTCGTGCAGAAGTGCCGGGCCAGGCGGTTGCTGACACGCTCCTTCAATGCTGACCAGTCCGGGCGCATGACGCTGCTTTCACCAGATCAGAAGTTGGAGCGTTGCGACGCGGCTTTCGCGCCTTCGGAAAGAAAGCCGAGCCAGTTGCGGAAGATCACTGTCGCGGCGGCACCGGTCGCGATGTCGTGCCGAAGCGTGCGGCCAGGCAGCTCGGCGCTCAGCCCCGGCCTTCGTTCAACACGGACGCGGCTCTCGAAACCTGCGAGCCTCTCTTCGGTCTCGGGTTCGTAATAGCCGGCGGGGATCGCCGGATAGCTGTCGCGCTCGCCGCCAAGAAAGCGGGAGATGTCGCGCAGATATTCGCGTTCTAGCGACAAAGCGTCATATTCGGGATGTCCTTGAAAGAAGATGAATTGGCTTCCGAGTTGCTTGGCGAAGATATCGACGCCGGCCTGCGGCGAGTGCGTCAGCAGTTGATAGCCCCGCCCTGTCAGATCGTCCGCCCGCAGCTCGTTGAGGCGCGAATGCGAAACCAGCAACGGCGAGGGAAGGCCGTCCGTCAGCCAGTGATCGGTCACCGCAAGGCAGTCGTAGATTCCGGAGCATTTTGTATCGAGCGTCCGGCGTTCGATGCCGTCGAGATGCAGGACCGCCGCATGCGCGGCAAGACACGACCAGATCGTTGAGCGGGTGTTGGTCCTCGCCCAGTCGACGATTTCGGCGAGTTCCTGCCAATACGCCTCCTCGGCGAGGGTTGCGGCGGCAGGTTCCGCGCCGGTGACGATCAATCCATCGATATGCAGGCGGTCGATGTCGGCGATGTCGGAATAGTGCTGGTCGGTGCGCCATTGCGCCGGTTGTGATCGCTTCACCGCAGGCAGCGAGAAGCAGTGGAAATCGATGCGAATGTCCCCGGCGGCCCGCCTCAACAGGCGCATGAACTGGCGCTCCGTCGCGCGCAGCGCGGCGTCCGGCATGTTGTTGATGAGCCCGATCGTGAGGTCCGCATCGGCGTGTTGCGGACGACCGAATTTGTCCTCGCGCCGCAACTGCGCCGGCGCGAGGCCGGGGCTGACGATCAGCCGCCGCTTTTCCAGCAGGTCGGTCATGTCGGGCTCGGCCGGTTCATTCTGCCGCTTCGAGCCGCTTGTGCCGCGGACAAGCCATCGCGAGTGCCTGGTCGATGTCCTCGATGATGTCGGAGGCGTGTTCGATGCCGATCGAAAGCCGGATGGCTTCCGGCAGGACGCCGG
>JAJXZC010000171.1 GCA_021780275.1 Pseudomonadota bacterium | reverse complement strand
GGACCAGCGAGCAACCTGCTCTCTGCGCTCCACGCAGGCGCGGCTCGTATCGCCTTCGCCTTCGGCGCGTGCGATCCGGATCGGGGCGCAGGTTCGGTGACAATCGCCACAGACGGGGCCAACGGCAGGTTGCGTTTTGTCGAAGCAGCCGCAAGTTGCACCCACTTGCTAACCCCTATCGACGCATCGTCAATCGCCATTGTCGATCTGAATGGAGCCGGCGTCAGCCGCCGACCGGCGCGCGCGTTGGGCGCCGCAGGACTCTTTGAAATAGAACTGGCAAGCGTCTCGGCAAAAGTGATCTCTTTGTCGCCCGGCGCAGTCGACGAACTGCTGCTGCGCGCCAAGCTGATGTTGACGGCGCGCGCTCACGGGGCTGCGCGTCGGGCCTTTGAACTCGCAGTCGAATACGCCGGGCAACGTCACCAATTCGGTCAGCCCATTGGCAAATTCCAGGCAATACAGCACAAGCTGGCCAACAACCTGATCGCGCTCGAGGGCGCGCGTCTAACGATCGACAACGCCGGGCGCATTCACGATCTCAGTGACAAGAATTGGCGCTATTTCGCTGGTGCCGCGGTCGCGTTCTCATCGGATGCGCTACCGCGCGTTTCGCTAGAAACGCAGCACACCTTTGGCGCAATTGGCTACGCCGAGGAGCACGAGGCGCCGCGACATTTCAAGCAGGCTCATCTTGACACTTTAGCGCTTGGCGGCGCCGCATACGCGCGGCGACACGTCGCGGGCTTCTTGCTCGACGCCGGTGGCGCAAGCCTTCCCGAATATGATCTTGGATCCGCGGGAAATGCGTTGCGCTCAGAAGTCCGCACGTGGCTCGAGCAATATTGGTCGGGCGGACGCAAGGCTGCTTTCGACGCCAAACCCTTCGCCAAGCGCGAATTCGATCCGGATTTTGCGCTCGACATCGGCAAGACTGGCTGGATCGGTCTCGGTTGGCCGAAACGATTCGGCGGTCAAGCGCGATCGGCGAAGGAACAGATCGCATTTATCGAGACTATGGAGCGCGGAGAGGCGCCGCGGATTGGCGCCGCGATCCAGGCGAATGCGTTGATGATGTTCGGCACGCCTGAACAGAAACGCAAATATCTGCCGGAAATTCTCGCCGGCGAAGCCATGCACGGGATGGGTTACAGCGAGCCGGACGCCGGCTCTGACCTTGCCGCCATGCGAACCTCCGCGGTTCGGGACAGCGACGAATGGGTCATCAACGGTCAGAAGATATGGACTACGACATGGTGGGGCAAATACATGTACCTCGCCGCCAAGACCGACCCCGCTGCAACACCGCCGCACGCTGGCATCAGCATGTTCATTGTCCCGATGAATACGCCGGGCATAACGATTCGCCCGGCGACGACTATGTATGATGGAAGTTTCGCGAATATCTTCTATGACAATGTACGAATTCCAGCCGAAAACATTGTAGGAACGGTCAATGGGGGCTGGAACGTTCTGACTGGCGCGCTCGCTTTTGAACGCGGATTGGTCGGCGGCGGGATCGTCATGAAAGTCGCCCACGCATTCGAGCGACTTAGGCTTCATGTACTCGTAGGTGTCGACGGCGGGCCCTCGCGCGCGCGCGACCCTATCGTACGCGAAAAACTCGCCGTGCTCGCCGCCGAAATCGAGGTGGGCCGGCAATTGATGATGCGTTGTGCGGAACTTGCAGTCGACGGCGTCACGCCACCCGAATACGGCGCGATCAGCAAGGTCTTCTCCGGCGAACTCATGGAGCGTTTTGGAGAGACCGCACTGGAAATCCTCGGCATGCAAGCCACCCTCTCAGAACAGACTTCAGGCGCGGTCGACAACGGCCGATTCGAGCAGATTCTGCGCCACTCGCTAATGTGGGTCATCAGCATAGGCACGAACGAGATTCAGCGCAGCCTCATCGCACAGAGAGGGCTCGGTCTACCGCGCTGATTTTCAATTCCGGCGAAGGATCGCATTCATGAACGCACCTCAATCACTCATCGACCTGCCGCAGCATACGCCTCGTTCCTCGGACAAACGGACGCCGCTTGACGGGCTTCGCGTCGTCGATTTCTCGCATTTCGTAGCGGGACCGATGTGTACGATGCTCCTCGGCGACCTCGGCGCGGAAGTCATAAAGATCGAGAACGCGGCTAGAGGTGACGATTTTCGCGGTTTCAAGCCGTTTCTCGGCGGCGAACCCGTCCCATTTATGTGGGTCAATCGGAACAAGCGCGGGATTGCGCTTGACCTCACCCGTGAGGAAGCTCGCACGGTCGCAATCGACTTGATCAAGACATCCGACATACTCGTCGAAAATTTTTCGAAGGGCGTCATGGAGCGCTTCGGCCTCGGGTATGACACAGTCAGGGAAATCAATCCCCGCATCATCTATTGCTGTGTCTCGGCATACGGGCGTGACGGCGCGCTCTCGGATCGCCTGGGGTTCGACCCTGTCGTGCAGGCCGAAACCGGATTCATGTCGTTAAACGGCTTTCCAGACCAGGATGGCGTTCGCACAGGCCCGGCAGTCATGGACATTTCGACCGGCATGATGGCCGCGCTGGCTGCGCTCGGGGCGTTGGCCGCGCGCGAACGTACAGGCAAAGGCCAACGCGTCGAAGTCGCTCTCTATGACACTGCGGCCCTCATGCTCGGGTTCCATGCCCTGAATTATCTTGCAACTGGCGACAACCCGACGCGTTTCGGCAACCGAAGTGTCGACAGCGTTCCAACCGGCGTATTCAACACTGGCGACGGCGCGCTTTACATTGCCTGCGCCAACGATCGGACCTATCGGCGGCTGGTCGTCGACGTATTCCAGCGCAAGGACCTCGCCGAACATGCGGATTTCGCGACAAACACTAGCCGGGTCGCTCACAGAGAGGAATTGACAGCAATCATCGAGCAAATCCTGTCCGAAGACGGCTGTGAAGCCTGGGCGGCGAAGATGCAGAAGGCGGGCGTACCTGCGGGAGTGGCAAGAACGGTCGAAGGTGCGTTCCAATCGTCAGATATGGCGGATCGCGGGCTTGCGCGCCTCATCCCGCATCCGACCGCGGGTTTTGTCCCCAATATCGCTTCGCCGCTGAACTTCAGCGAAACGCCGATCGCCGATCCCGTAGCGGCGCCCGTTCTCGGCCAGGATACCTATGACGTTCTCACACGCACGCTCGGTTATCCCCGGGACCGCGTCGCTGGATTGGTTGCCTCGGGCGCCGCTCGATCCACATCGCCTTGAACCTCGGACCGGCCCCGAGCGTGCTTCGTTCGCTCCCGTCTAGAGTGAAACCCATGCCGATCAACTGGGCAGCCGCGTCAAATCTTCGTTGCCGGCCGCTGCCGGTCCCCTAATCCGAAACGCCTCTCTTGCGTCAGATGCTTGTGCAACCTCTGAAGATGTGCCGTCATCTCACGGCGCGCTCCCTCCGCATCGCGTTTCTCGAGGAAACGAACCAGCTTGCGTCGGTGCGGAATGAGATCGGGCAAGGTGTCGGTATCCGACTTTTCGACCTGCTGCAAAACAATTGTAGTCAATGACTCGATAATGACTTGAAAGACCTCGTTCCCCGTCGCTTGAGCAAGCAGCGAATAGAATTCTGCGCTAATCGACACTCGGTCGCTAGCAGAACCGGTCTTCCTCAGCTGCCCGAGCCTGGCATTATTCTGCTTGAGCGCTTCCAATGTCTCTGGCGGCATGCGCTCGCATGCAAGCTCGATAGCCAATTCCATGATCCTGGTCCGCGCCTCTGTGAGTCCGTCGAGCGAGATACGTCCCAGATAGAACAGATCGCGCATTGAGCGTGTAATGAGGCCAGGATCCCCTGTACGAATGAATGCGCCCCCTTTTGCGCCGCTCTGCAGGCCAACGACCCCCTCAACTTCGAGGCTCCTTAAAGCGTCACGCACAGCAG
>JAJXZC010000659.1 GCA_021780275.1 Pseudomonadota bacterium | reverse complement strand
CTCCAGCGCCAGCGTGTCGGTGTCTTTTTCCTGCCGGGTGGCGGCGGCGCGGCGCGACGCTTCCGATCCGGTCGTCGCCTTGCGCGACAGCGCTTCGGCCTCGCGGACGCTCAACCCCTTGTCGACGATCTCTTTCGCCAGAGCACCGGCGTTGGGAATGCCAATCAGCGGTCGCGCATGTCCGGCGGTGAGCTTTCCCTGCTCGATCAGCGAGCGGACGCTATCGGGCAATGTCAGTAGACGGAGCGTATTGGCAACATGGCTGCGGCTCTTGCCGATCAGCTTCGAAACCTGCTCCTGCGTATATTCGAATTGCGCCATCAGGCGGTCATAGCCCGCCGCCTCTTCGATCGCATTGAGATCGGCACGTTGCACATTTTCAATGATCGCGATTTCGAGCGATTCAGCGTCCGTCAGTTCCTTGATGATGATCGGAACGTGATGGAGCTGCGCCTTCTGAGCGGCGCGCCAGCGGCGCTCACCCGCGACGATCTCGTAAGCTTCAGCCTGCCCCTGAACCGGACGCACGACAATCGGCTGAAGAATGCCCTTCTCGCGGATCGAGTTCGACAGATCGGCGAGATCCTCCTCACGGAAAAGATGACGCGGCTGAAAAGGATTAGCCCGGAGAAATTCGATCGGCACTTCGCGCACACCGCGGGGCGCAGGCCCGTTCGTGTCGCCAAGGGCATAGGCAGCGTCGTCGCCGATAAGCGCCGCAAGACCGCGTCCAAGCCGGCTCGGGCTTTCCTCTGCCATCATCGTATCCTCTTTCATCGCATCTACCTCCCGGCGGTATGCCCGCCAGGATCCGGCTTTCCCCACGAAACCTTTGCGCGGCTCGGGATGTCAGTGCCCGATGGCACTACCTTGTATGACCGAACCTGAAATCCTTACCCGCCGTTTACGGTCTTTGTTAAGGCTTACTCACGCGGCGGGCCGGCGCAAGGCGCGCTCGCGCTGAATAAGCTCCGACGCAAGCTTCATATAGGCTTTGCTGCCTGCGCAACGGTGATCATAGACCAGCGCGGGCTTTCCGTAGGAAGGCGCTTCCGAGATACGGACATTGCGCGGGATCACGGTACGATAGACCTTGTCGCCGAGATGCTGGCGCACGTCGGAGGCGACCTGATCGGAGAGCTTGTTACGCTGATCGAACATGGTCAGGACCACGCCCTGAATTTCAAGCCTCGGATTGAGGCTCGTCTTCACCCGCTCCACCGTCCGCAGAAGCTGGCTCAAACCTTCCAGCGCGAAGAACTCGCACTGCAACGGCACCAGGATCGCATCTGCGGCCGTCATGGCATTGATGGTCAGCAGATTGAGCGATGGCGGGCAGTCGATCAGAAGATAGGTATAAGGACGCGCCGTCAGCGCCGCTTCCTTTTCACTGCCGTTGCGGGCTTTACCTGCGCGCGGCATCCGCGCCAGCGCGTCGCGTAGCCGATGCGAGCGCCGCGGAACGCTAGCAAGCTCAAGCTCGGCGCCGAGCAGATCCATGGTCGAAGGAACGATGTCGAGCCCCGGAACCTTGGTCGGCACCACCGCGTCCTCGATCAGCGCCGCGCCGATCAGGACATCATAGGCCGACACCTTACGCTCCGACCTTCCGATGCCGAGGCCGGTGCTGGCATTCCCTTGCGGATCGAGATCGACGATCAGAACACGTTCGCCGACGGCAGCCAAAGCGGTGCCCAGATTGATGGCCGTGGTCGTTTTACCGACGCCGCCCTTCTGATTGGCAAGAACCAGAATGCGGGGACGCGTCTCGCCGCCTTGCGAAATCGCCCCAGTGGCCGTCTGATCAGCGCTCGAGTCCGGGATTTGCATGTCGGAGCCCCCAAAGCTTCAGCACCGTTCCGGATGGATCGGATTGGCTGGCAATGGCTTCACTTTCAAATATCCAATCTTTCGCCGACTCCGTCAATTCAGCACTGGCGCCCTGACCCTTCAGGAAGAGCCCGATCGTGGCTTTTCCCCAGAAACTTGATGCCCAGCCGAGTAGTTTCGGCAAACTGGCCAATGCCCGCGCGCTGATGACGTCCGGCAAGGGCTCTCCTTCCGGCCAGGAAAACTCCTCGATCCGCACCGTATGGACACTGGCCGGAGCGCCGGTCGCGCGGATCACTTCGCGGAGGAAAATCGACTTTCTCTGGTCACTTTCCACCAGCCGCACCGAGAATCCGGGGCGATCCGCGAGAAGAATGGCGACGACGAGCCCCGGAAATCCCGCCCCGCTCCCCAGATCGAGCCAGCGCGTGGAGTCAGGCGCCAGATGGACGAGCTGGGCAGAGTCCCAGAAGTGACGATTCCAGAGATCGGGAAGGGTCGATGGCGCGACGAGATTGATCGAAGCCTGCCATTTGCGGAGCAAAGCCTCGTAAGTCTTAAGCCGCTCCATTGTTTCACGTGAAACATGGGCCGCCGCTGCAAAGGTCTCGGCATCAACTACTAGATGTTGGGTCATACCAAGTCTCAGCCCTCAAGCTATATGACGGGGCTGTTGCTTGACGTAAATCAGGAGAGTTGTGATGGCCGCCGGAGTGACGCCATCCACCCTCGCCGCCTGACCCAAGGTGGCGGGACGGGCACGGCCGAGTTTCAGGCGGACTTCGTTAGAGAGACCCGGAATGGCGGCATAATCGAGATCGGCGGGAAGGCCGAGCCCCTCGTCTTTGCGGAAAGCGCGGATATCGCTCTCCTGCCGGTCGAGATAGCCGGAATATTGGGCGTCGATTTCGAGCTGTTCGGCGATTTCGCCCGGCAATTCGGCAAGTTCCGGCCACACTGCGGCGATGTCGCCCAAACCAATATCGGGATAGGCCAGCAGATCGAGGGCGCTCCGCGCCACACCATCCTGATTGATCCGGAGCCCGCGTTTCACGAGCTCGTTGGGCGAAAGCCGGAGATCCCTGGCAAGAACCCGCGCATTTTCAAGCGCCGAGAGCTTTGCCGCGAAGGCTTCCGCCCTCTCCGCCCCCACAAGCCCCGTCTCGATGCCTTTCCCCGTCAGCCGTTGGTCAGCATTGTCGGCGCGGAGCGTCAGACGGTATTCAGCGCGGGAGGTGAACATCCGATAGGGCTCGCTCACACCCCTTGTAATGAGATCGTCGACCAGGACTCCCAGATAGGCCTCGGCGCGGTCGAAAATAACCGGGGCCTTGCCCTTGGCGGCCAAGGCGGCGTTCGCCCCCGCGATCAGCCCTTGAGCCGCCGCTTCTTCATATCCCGTTGTGCCATTGATCTGGCCGGCGAGATAAAGCCCGGAAAGCTTCTTCGTTTCGAGCGTCGGCCGCAATTCGCGCGGATCGATATAGTCATATTCGATGGCGTAGCCGGGGCGCCGCATCACGACCTCTTCCAGACCCGGAATGGTCTTGAGGAAGGCGAGCTGGATTTCCTCGGGAAGCCCCGTCGAAATGCCGTTCGGATAGATCGTGTTGTCGTCGAGCCCTTCCGGCTCAAGGAATATCTGATGGCTGTCGCGCTCGCGGAAACGGACCACCTTGTCCTCGATCGAGGGACAATAGCGCGGCCCCACGCCCTCAATATGACCGGCATAGACGGGCGAATATCTGAGGTTTGCCTCGATGATCCGGTGACCTTCCTCGGTCGTCCGCGTGATGTGGCAATTGACCTGCGGCGTCGTGATTTCGCGGGTGAGGAAGGAAAATGGCACCGGCGGCGTATCGCCCGGTTGAACTTCGAGGCGGCCCCAGTCGATGGAACTCCCGTCGAGGCGCGGCGGCGTCCCGGTCTTGAGGCGGCCGAGCTGGAAGCCCAGCGCGTAGAGCCGGTCCGAAAGACCGAGCGCGGGCGCCTCGCCCACCCGGCCCGCCGGGATGCGCTTCTCGCCGATATGGATCATGCCCCGAAGAAAGGTGCCGGTCGTGAGCACCACACGGCGGGCGC
>JAJXZC010000588.1 GCA_021780275.1 Pseudomonadota bacterium | reverse complement strand
TCTTCGGCAAGGTCGATCGCGTCGGGCGAGGTGCCGAGGATCGGCACGCCGGCGCGTTCGAGATCGTTGGCGAGCTTCAGCGGCGTCTGGCCGCCGAACTGCACGATGACGCCCGCGAGCGTGCCATTGCGCTTTTCCACGTCGATGAGTTCAAGCACGTCTTCCGCCGTCAGCGGCTCGAAATAGAGCCGGTCCGACGTGTCGTAGTCGGTCGAGACGGTTTCTGGGTTGCAGTTGACCATGATGCTCTCGACGTCGATCTCGTCGAGCGCGAAAGCGGCATGGCAGCAGCAATAGTCGAACTCGATGCCCTGGCCGATGCGGTTCGGGCCGCCGCCGAGAATGATCGCCTTCTTCTTCGCGCTCGGATCGCTTTCGCAATCGGCGCGACCGGCGAAATCGCTCTCATAGGTCGAGTACATATAGGGCGTGAGGCTTTCGAATTCCGCCGCGCAGGTGTCGATGCGCTTGTAGACCGGGCGCACGCCGAGCGCGTGGCGGCGTTCGCGGACGTCTTCCTCTTCCGTCTTCGCAAGCTCGGCGAGGCGCGCATCGGAAAAGCCCATGGCTTTCAGCGCGCGAAGATCCTGCTTCGACTTCGGCAGGCCTTCGGCGCGGACTTTTTCTTCCGCATCGATGATCGCCTGCAGGCGTTCGAGGAACCAGGGGTCATAGGCACAGGCCTGATGGATCTGTTCGTGGCTGACGCCGAGACGCAGCGCCTGGGCGATGACGAGCAGGCGGTCGGGCGTCGGACGTCCAAGCGCCGCGCGGATCGCGTTCTTGTCGTCGCCTTCGCCCATGCCGGCGAATTTCACTTCGTTGAGGCCGGTGAGGCCCGTCTCCATCGAGCGCAGCGCCTTCTGGAGCGACTCCTCGAAGGTGCGGCCAATGGCCATGGCTTCGCCGACCGACTTCATCGCCGTGCCGAGAAGCGGCTCGGAGCCGGGGAACTTCTCGAAGGCGAAGCGCGGGATCTTGGTGACCACATAGTCGATGGTCGGCTCGAAGGAGGCAGGCGTGACGCGGGTGATGTCGTTCTGCAATTCGTCGAGCGTGTAGCCAACGGCGAGACGCGCCGCGACCTTCGCAATCGGGAAGCCCGTCGCCTTGGAGGCGAGAGCGGAAGAGCGCGACACGCGCGGGTTCATCTCGATGACGACGAGGCGGCCGTCCTTCGGATTGACCGCGAACTGAACATTGGAACCGCCGGTCTCGACGCCGATCTCGCGCAGCACCGCAATCGAGGCGTTGCGCATGATCTGGTATTCTTTGTCCGTCAGCGTCAGGGCAGGGGCCACCGTGATCGAGTCGCCCGTATGCACGCCCATCGGATCGATATTCTCGATCGAGCAGATGATGATGCAGTTGTCCGCCTTGTCGCGGACGACCTCCATCTCATATTCCTTCCAGCCGAGCACCGACTCTTCGATGAGCACTTCGGTGGTGGGCGAGGCGTCGAGGCCGCGCTCCACGATCTCGGTGAATTCCTGACGGTTATAGGCGATGCCGCCGCCCGTGCCGCCCATGGTGAAGGAGGGGCGGATGATGGCGGGCAGGCCCACATATTCGAGGCCGCTGAGCGCCTCTTCCATGTTGTGCGCGGCCTTGGAGCGCGGGGACTCAAGCCCGATCTTGTCCATCGCGTCGCGGAAGAGCTGGCGGTCTTCGGCCTTGGCTATGGCGTCGCGCTTGGCGCCGATCATCTCGACGTTGAATTTCGCCAAAACGCCCATTTCGTCGAGCGCGAGCGCGGTGTTAAGCGCCGTCTGGCCGCCCATGGTGGGCAGCAGCGCGTCGGGCCGCTCCTTCTCGATGATCTTCGCCACGATCTCCGGCGTGATCGGCTCGATATAGGTCGCATCGGCGAGATCGGGATCGGTCATGATCGTCGCCGGGTTCGAGTTCACCAGAATGATCCGGTAACCCTCTTCCTTCAGCGCCTTGCAGGCCTGCGTACCCGAATAATCGAACTCGCAAGCCTGACCGATGATGATCGGGCCCGCGCCGATGATGAGAATGCTTTTTATGTCTGTGCGTTTGGGCATTTCAGCGTTTCCCCTCCTCGATCAGCTTCACGAAGCGCTCGAAGAGGTAGTGGGAGTCCTGCGGGCCCGGCGAGGCTTCCGGGTGGTATTGAACGGAGAAGACGGGCTTGCCCTTGAGGCGCAGCCCCGCATTGGTGCCGTCGAAGAGGGAGACATGCGTCTCCTCGACATCGGCGGGGAGGCTTTCGCGCGCGACGGTGAAGCCGTGGTTCATCGAGGTGATCTCGACCTTGCCCGTCGTGTAGTCCTTCACCGGATGGTTCGCGCCGTGATGGCCCTGATGCATCTTTTCCGTCTTGGCACCCAGCGCGATGGCGAGCATCTGGTGGCCGAGGCAGATGCCGAAGACCGGCTTGCCGCTGGCGACGAGCTTGCGGATTTCGGGCACGGCATATTCGCCGGTCGCCGCCGGATCGCCGGGGCCGTTAGACAGGAACACGCCGTCGGGCTTCATCGCCAGAATGTCTTCGGCCTTCGTGTCGGCGGGAACGACGGTGACGTCGCAGCCGACGCTCGTCAGGCAGCGCAGGATGTTGCGCTTGATGCCGAAGTCGATGGCGACGACCTTGTGCTTGAGGTCATGGCCGGCTTCATAGCCCTTGCCCCATTTCCAGGTCGACTCGTTCCAGCCGTAGCTCTGGCCGGTGGTCACTTCCTTGGCGAGGTCGAGGCCGATGAGGCCGGACCAGCGCCTCGCTTTTTCAAGCAGCGCCGGAATGTCGAACTTGCCGTCCGGGTGATGGGCGATGATGCCGTCCGGCATGCCCTTTTCGCGGATGAGGCGGGTCAGCGCGCGCGTGTCGAGGCCGGCAAGGCCGATGATGCCGCGGCCGCGCAGCCAGCGGTCGAAATGCCGCGCCGCGCGATAGTTGGAGGGATTGGTGATGTCGGCCTTGAGGATGCAGCCGCGCACACCGGAAGAGGCGGCGAGGTTCGAGGTTTCGATGTCCTCGTCATTCGCGCCGACATTGCCGATATGCGGGAAGGTGAAGGTGATGATCTGGCCGGCATAGGAAGGGTCGGTCAGGATTTCCTGATAGCCGGTGATGGCGGTGTTGAAGCAGACCTCGCCCACCGCTTCGCCCGTTGCGCCGATGCCCATGCCTTCGAGAACGGTTCCGTCCTTCAGCACCAGGATCGCTGTCGGTTTGCCGCTCTCGCTCATTGCCGTTCTCCCGCGTGATCGCGCGCCGATTCCTCCCCGGAACGCTGCGTGCCCTGCGGCATGCGCCATTCCGTGGCGGCTTTCGTCGACACTCTCATATATTGCTTCTCCTGGGGAGGAAGTGTCCGCCAGATAGCGCCGGGGCGCTAGGCTCCGCTTGGCAGACTCAGTTTCCCGTCGAATTTCGCGGAAACTAAAGGAAGGCTCTTCGCGCGTCAAGTTTGCGACGGGTGAAAATAATCAAGCCTGTTCAATGCCTTATCGTCTTTCTTCGCAGGCGCGGCAAATTTGCCCCAATGGTCCGGCTGGTTTAGGTTGTGCGCTTCGAAAATGGAGAAGACGAATGAGCCAGTCCTTACGCGAAAGCATCATGCAGCAGGTCAAAGACGCCATGAAGGCGGGCGACAAGCCGCGCGTTTCGGCGCTGCGCCTGATGCAGGCCGCGATCAAGGACAAGGACATCGCCTCGCGCACCGATGGCCGCAACGAGGGCGTGTCCGACGCCGATATCCTCGAGCTTTTCACCAAGATGGTGAAGCAGCGCCGTGAATCCGTTGAGCTTTATGAAAAGGGCAACCGCCCGGAGCTTGCCGCGCAGGAAAAGGCCGAGATCGCCGTCATCGAAGAGTTCATGCCCAAGCAGCTCTCGGAAGATGAAACCCGCGCCGCCATCGAATCCGTGATGAAGGAAATCGGCGCCTCGTCG
>JAJXZC010000625.1 GCA_021780275.1 Pseudomonadota bacterium | reverse complement strand
CAACGCGGCGAAGATGGCCATCGGCCTCGAAGCCAACGTCACCATTCTTGAAAAAAATCTCGACCGTATCCGCTATCTGGAAGACCTCTTTGGCGCGCGCGCCAACGTTATTTATTCCACGCATTCCTCGGTGGAAGAATATGTCAGCAACGCCGACCTCGTCATCGGCGCGGTGCTGGTGCCCGGCGCGCTGGCGCCGAAGCTGATTACGCGCGCGCTCCTCAAGAAGATGCGCCCCAAATCGGTGATCGTCGACATCGCCATCGATCAGGGCGGCTGCGCCGAAACCTCCAAGCCGACCACGCACGACGAGCCGACCTTCGTCGTCGACGACGTCGTGCATTATTGCGTTGCCAACATGCCGGGCGCGGTGCCGCGCACCTCGGCCTATGCGCTCAACAACGCCGTGCTGCCTTATGGTCTCGAGATCGCGGACAAGGGCTGGGTCAAGGCGCTTTCCGACAACAAACACCTGCGCAACGGCTTGACGGTCTGCAAAGGCAAGATCACGCAGGCGGAAGTCGCCCACGACCTCAAGCTCTCTTACACGAAAGCGGAAGAAAGTCTCGCGGCATGACGGGGGAAAGCAAGAAATCCGGCTGCTGCGGCGGCCCGAAAAAAGCGCCTTGCGACGGGAAGGAGAAAACCGCGCCGAAAAAAGAACGCGACGTTCTCCTGCTCAACGCCTACGAGATGTCCGATGAAGAAGAACAGGGCGGGTGCTGCGGCGGCTCTTGCGGCTGCGGCTGACCTTCAAGCCCTGATCAGTCCTTCCAGAGGGCGCAAGTCCGCGCTTGCGGGAAAGACGTGCTTTTCCACGCCCGCCCGCTCCAGATGCAAATGTTCGACGAGAACGGCCTTCGCCACTTGGCGGAGGTCGGTCGTCGGCGCAAGGTCGCGGTTCTGATAAAGATTGTTGCCGCCAAGGCCCGGCCATGCCGCTACGACGCGCCCGCCGTCCACCGCGCCGCCGAGCAGGAACGCGCAGGAAGCCGTGCCGTGGTCGGTGCCGGCGGTGCCGTTTTGCCGCACGGTGCGGCCGAATTCCGTCGCGGCGAAGATGACGGTGTTTTGCCAGTGCGCGCCGAGCGACTCTTTGAGCGCGCCGAAGCCGGCATCGAGCGCGGCGAGGTTGTTGGCGAGCGGGCCTTTGTCCGTGCCCTGCTGGAAGTGCGTGTCCCAGCCGTTGATCTCCATGGTGGCGATGCGCGGGCCTTGGGGATCGGAGAGGATTTTCCCCACCGCCTCCGCGGTCTTTTGCATCGCGACCTTGTTTTGCAGATTGCCGCCGTTGCCCATCTTTTTCATGGCGTCCGGCCCGCCGAGCGCCTGATCGGCGATATGATGCACGTCGACGGCTTCATTGAGGGTTTCTTCGAACATTTTATCCTTCCTGTACATCTTGTCGAGCAGGATGAGCATGGTGTCCGACGGCATGCCGAAGACGTCGGGCGCCCAGGTCGCGACTTCCACTTTGCCCTGCAGCGAGAGCGGGATCGATTGCCCGACGGCGAGTCCGAGCTTGCCGTCGCGCCTGCCGTAGAGCGCCAGCGCGCGGTTGAGCCAGCCGGTCGGGAGTGCGTGCGGCGCGTCGCCGCCCGATTCGAGCACGTTCTGCCCGTCGAAGTGCGAGCGCATGCGGTAAGGCGTGGCGACGGCCTGCAGGGCGATCGCCTCTTTCGCCCGGAACATGCCGGTGAAGGCGGCAAGGTTGTCGTGCGCGCCGTAGAAATCGTCGAGCTCCTGATAATCGCCGGGCTTGAGTCCGATGCCGTTCCGCATTTCGATGTAGTGCGGATCGCCGTAAGGAGGAATGACGTTGAGGCCGTCCATCGCGCCGCGCAGGATGATGAAGATGAAGCGCGCATCGACCGGCGCGGAGGCAAAAGCGACGCGGATGCCGGAAAACATCGTTCCGGCGAACATCGCTCCGGCGCCAAGCGCGCCGAAGCCTTGCAGCACGCGGCGGCGGGATATGTTTTTATCGCTCGTTTTTTCATCGGTCATGGCGCTATCTCCTCTGGAATTCGGGGCTGGAGAACAAAAGGGTGACCGCTTCCTCGACGCTGCCGGCATTGAGCACGGCGGCGCGCGTTTCGCCGGAAGCGACGGGGCCGATGGTGTTTTTCATCAGGTAGCTCGGGTTGACGCGCGACTGCAAAAAGCGCCCTGCCATGCGGGCGATGTTGATGCGCTGCAAAAGCGCTTCGGCGCTCATCCAGTCGGCGGCTTTGTCGCTCCATCCGGCGGGCGAGGGCGCGGTGAAGGGCATTTGCCCCAGCATGCGCAAGGGGCCGACGATCTGTTGATCTTTCAGTTTTCCGCCCAGGTCGCCCGCGCGCAGGACGGAGAGAATGTAATCGTTCGGCGTCTTGAGCTTGGCGAGCGGATGCGCCCAGGATTCCTTCATGTTGATCAGCGCGCGGTAAACGGGCATCAGGGCGCCGTTGTGCGCGTTATAGGCGTGCGCGAGCTGCGCGACGGCGGCGGGCGGCGGGTTGTCGGCGATGAAATGGCGCGCCAGCTTGGTGGCGAGGAATGTCCCCGTCGTCGGGTGACGGGCTAGAACCTGAAGCGCCTGTTCGCCTTCGCGCACGCCTGCGTCGTGATAGATTTTGCCGAGAAAAACCTTGTCGCCCGGCTCGTGCATCCAGGGGGCGAAGAAAAACCCGCTGCCGTCGCCCTTGCCGTTGCGGTCGACCGTCCAGCCGGTGAGGATCTTGGAGAATTCCGTCACGTCCGACTGCGTGTAGCCGCCGTCGACGCCGATCGAATGCAGTTCCATCGTTTCGCGGGCGAGGTTTTCGTTGAGGCCCTTGTGCTGTTTCAGTCCGGCTTTCGAGTGCGGGCCCATGGAAATCTGGTTGTCGAGATAGACAACCATCGCCGGATGGCGCGTCGCGGCGTGCAAAAGATCGTGGAAGTTGCCGAGAATATGCGGGCGGATCGCCTCCTGCACGTAGGGCGCGATCAGTGCGATGTCTCCGCCCTTGGAGGTCGAGACGGTGAAGTGATTGGTCCAGAAGAGGACGAGGCGCTCGAAGAACGGCGCCGGCGACTGCGCGGCGGCGCGCGTCATGTCCGCGACCTGGCGGGCGAAGGTTTGATATTTCGTCTTGTTGACCGATTTGATTTCATCGGCGAGTTGCGTTCTGGCGTCCGCGTCGGCGGCGTTCTTCTCTTCCATGCGGTCGCGCTTGAGGGTTTGCATCGCGCTTTTTGTCGCGGCGATCGCCTGCATGGTCGTGGGGATGCCTTTCGGCGCGGCGCTTTGCGCAAAGCGCGGATCTAGCTGGCTTTCCAGCCACTGACGCGGATTTTTGATGGTGTCGAAATCGCCCGGCGCGGCGCCGAGGCCGAAGCGCGTGACGGCTGTGAACGTGTCTTTATGGGCTGTCATGATATGTTCCGGTTATTATTCCGAAGGTGCCTTATCCTTTCATTATCGCCCTCCAAAGCTTAATGGCGCATTACCTTCAACATTAAATAAATCCAATGCGCCTTAACTGATCGTTAACCGGGATTTGAGGTTGTAGCATGTGTAAGCTCCTTGTAAGTTTTCCTTGATATAAAAGGATAATAGTTACATGTGCGTTGTCCCGTCACGGCAACTTTCGAATCTTTTGAACAACGGAAGACAGGTGCAAACATGAATACGGCAAAACCGCAGATTGCGACAAACAAGATAGGCGAAAGCGATACAGGCAGAAGAGGCGCGCCACAAAAGCTCGCCGGACGGTGAGCGAATTTCGAGCGCTGCATGGCCGCGCACGCGTTTGCCATTCGCAGCGAACGTCGCGTAAGCCTGCGTCATGTCGAACACGGTGACTTCCGACGGACCGAGCGGTAACGACGGGGTAATGCGAAGTTCGGTCGTGATTCCCATCTTGCGCGCGGTGTCCGCTATCTTCTCGCGCCCG
>JAJXZC010000138.1 GCA_021780275.1 Pseudomonadota bacterium | reverse complement strand
GGCGGGATTTTCCGTCGTGCCGCCGGCCCAGCAGGGACGGTCGCGGATCACCGGCAATGCCGGCGACCACGGCGGGCGGATCACGGGACCGATCTGCCCGCTGAACACGCGCCCACCCCGTCCCGGTCAGGTCGCCGAGAATTTGAGCAGCTTGATGCTCTCCGAATTGGAGACGCAGCCGCCGAGCCGCTTGGTCGCGTAGAACTGGACAAACGCGAACACCACCCCGGCGACTACGACGCCGAGGCCTCCCGCTACAGCCGCCTTGATCCAGCCGCGCCACCGGCCAAACTGTGCCATACGGGCAAGGTCTTCTTCAATTTGCCCATTGCGTTCCCTGAAGTTCTGCTTTTCGAGGCCGCCGGGAAAGCTTCCCTCGAATTCCAACGAAAAACTGACGCCCGAGGCGTTTTCATCGAGCGTCAGGCGATGTCGCTTTGCTCCTACGAGGACCTCGATCCGGAAAGGCCCGATTGACGTCTCCAGCGGATTGGCCCCGAGCCGTCGAGAGGCTCGAAAATTGTGCTGCCTGCGCCCGATCGTGACGCCCGCGAAGCCATCCATGATGCCGCGATTGGGATAATAGCCGAGGCCGGCGTCGAATATCACATCCGGCGCCCCGATCGGATGAGCTGTATACCAGCATCTCTCCGTGAAACGTGGATCGCCGTCTCCAGCGAGCGCGAAAGGCTTGGGGGTCTGATGCCCCATCAGGTCGTCGTTCCCCGTCAGCATGTTGCCGTCTCCGAGATGAAAGTTTCGCCGTAGAACGCAGCGTCTGAGTAGCGCCCGGCGCTAGCGCATCGTCGTATGAGCCGATCGTTCACTGGAGCGAGAGCGCTATTTTCCAGCCGGAGCGTCGGGACTGATCACATCTCCGAACATCACCCAGGTCTTGCCGTCGAACTTGGCGAACTGCCTCTGCGTGATGGCCGAATAGTCGTCGGGCGTCGTCTGGATCGTGATACCCGGCAGCAGCATTGGGAAGGCCGCGCCCTTTAGGTTTGTCGCCTGCTTGAGGACGTTTTCGCGTGTGAGATTGTCGCCGCTGCGTTGCAAAATATGGGCGCCCAATTGAGCGGTTGTGTAGGCCGTCACCGCGATCACGTCGTTGGGGTCCTGCCCGGGCACATACTTGGCCATGAACTCCATGTACTCAACGACGCCCTTGTCCTTCGCCCAAAGCGGATCGTTTGGGGTCTTGTACGAGGTAGTGGTGAGGATCCCGACAGAGGCATCAAGGCCGGCGGGGACCAGGACGCCCGCGATTGAGTTCGAGGCCGATCCGACGATGATGAGCGGCTTCCAGCCCAACTCGTGGATCTTACGAATGGCCATTGTGGCGAATTTATTCTGTGCAGCGATGAGTAGCGTGTCGGCGCCGGCCGCCTTCAGGCCGACGATCTGCGAGTCGACCGTCGTGTCGGTCACCTGGTAGCTGGCCTCCATGACGATCATCGAGCCGGCCTTGGCGCCCAGGCCGTCCTTGAGCCCGATCAGGAAGTCCTTGCCGATGTCGTCAGACTGAAGAAAAACGCCGATCTTCGCGGCCGGATTGGTCTTCAGGATGTAACGCGCGACGATGCGGGATTCGTTCACGTATGTCGGCGAATAGGGAGTCGTCCACGGGTTTTGTTTTGGGTCATTCCATCTTGTGCCGCCACTTTGAACCAAAAGCTGCGGAACGCCGTTCGTGTTGAGGTATTTCTGAATCGCCGCGTTGGTCGGCGTGCCGAACGGCGCCATGATCGCAAGAACCTGATCGCCTTCCACCAGGGAGCGAATCACCTCCAGAGTCTTCGGCGGGCTATAAGCGTCGTCGCGCGTGAGATAATTGATCTTGCGCCCGTTGACGCCGCCCTTCTCGTTCAGCATCGCGAAATAGCCGAGCATCGTTCGCGGGAAGCTGGCGTAGACCGACGCCGGGCCGCTGTAAGGCGCATTCGCACCGAGCTTGATCTCGGTGTCGCTGACTCCAGGGCCGTAGGCCTTCTGGGCGTAGCCCGCGCCGCCTCCTACTAAGATCAGGGCAGCGGCGAGCAATATGGCTTTGGTTTTCATGTTCCCATCCCTTTCGCGCGTCCGGCTATCAGCGACGCAGGCGTTCCTGTTCGTTCGCTTTCCACCTAAAAAGATCCCGTCCTGCATCGGCGCATGTGCGACGCCTAGGTGGCGGGGGAGCTTTACCAAGCGCCTCGACCGTGCAATCGTATACCGCCTGTCCGGGTTATCAAGAGCCGTCGAATTCTAAGATGCGATCGAGCGAAGTCGCAGGAAGTCGGAGGCTGGGAGGAATGCATGAGACTGACGCAGGCTCTCGGAGCCGCGCTTCAACTTCGCAAGGATTCCGTCGCAACGATCCACGGAGATCGTTCGCGCACGTGGCGTGAAGTCGGGCCGCGGGTCGCCGGCGCTGCGGGCGGGCTGCTCGCGCAGGGCGTCGAGGCGGGAGAACGCGTCGCAATCCTCGCGTTCAACAGCGACCTCTATCTGGAAGCCGTGTTTGCGATCGCCTGGGCGGGGGCGGTGTCGGTTCCGCTTAACACCCGCTGGGCGAAGGCGGAAAACGTTTACGCTCTCAGGGATTCCGGCTGCGTCTCGCTTCTTGTGGACGACGCATTCGTCGATATCGCACTTGAGCTGAAAGACGAATGCGCTCTGCACACACTCATCTATATCGGGGAAGGTAAGGCGCCGGCTGGCATGATCGCTTACGAGGATCTGGCGCAAGCCGAGGCGATCGCGGACGCGTCCGGATCCGGCAACGATCTCGTCGGCATATTCTATACGGGGGGAACGACCGGTTTTCCCAAGGGCGTGATGCTTTCTCACGCCAATATCATCTATGAATCCCTGGTCTGGATTTATTCCCTGAATTTCCGCGAGGACACGCGCTACCTGCATTCCGCCGCGCTTTTTCATCTAGCGGGAACGTCACCAATGATCGCGCTCACACTCGTCGGTGGGACGCATGTGATGATTCCGAAGTTCGAACCTGAACTTGCGATGAAGACGATCGCCCGGCACAAGGTGGATTATTGCCTGTTCGTGCCGACGATGCTCAACATGATGCTCAACCATCCCTCGTTTCGTCAGTACGACCTGAGCAGCGTGAGGGATTGCGAATATGGCGCCTCGCCCATGCCGGACGCGCTTCTGGTGCGCCTGATGAAGGCGCTGCCCGATTGGCGCTTCCATCAGGGCTACGGGTTGACGGAATGCGCGGCTCTGGCGACCATCTTGCCCTGGAAATATCATGCGCTCGAGGGCCCGCTCGCCGGCAAGCGAAAGTCTGCCGGCAGGCCTGCGCCAGGAGTCGAAATCCGCATCGTCGACGACGATGGACTCGAATTGCCGAAGGGCAAGGTCGGCGAAATCGCGATCCGAAGCGATGGCGTGATGCTCGGATACTGGAACAAGCCTGCCGAGACAGCCCGTGCAGTTCGAAACGGCTGGCTTCATACGGGCGACGGTGCGTGGATGGATGAGGACGGTTTCGTCTACATCGTCGATCGGCTCAAGGACATGATCGTCTCCGGCGGCGAGAACGTCTACTCCGGCGAGGTCGAGAACGCGATCTATCAGCATGCGGACGTGCAGGAATGCGCTGTCATTGCCGTGCCGGACCGCGAATGGGGCGAGGCGGTTCACGCGATCGTCGTCCCCAAGGAGGGACGCGAACTAACCCGCGAGTCGATCGTCGCGCATTGCAGGACGCTGATAGCCGGGTACAAATGCCCGCGCTCGGTGGAAATTCGACTCGAGCCCCTGCCGCTCACCAGTACCGGTAAGATCATGAAGTCGGCGCTTCGCGAAGATCCGGACATCGTCCTGGTGGGCGAAATGCGGGACTTGGAGACGATTCAGTTAGCCCTGACTGCCGCGGAAACCGGACACTTGGTCTTCGGCACCCTCCACACTT
>JAJXZC010000647.1 GCA_021780275.1 Pseudomonadota bacterium | reverse complement strand
TTGCTGGAAACTGTCCATTGAATCCGTGGTCGAAGGGCGGGTGGGCGCGCAATCCCCGCTCTTACCTAAGAGGATTCATCGAAGAACACGTAAGCGGAATATTCTTTGTCCCATTCGAGTGGTCGGGGCTCCCACGGCAGTCGGCGCGATACCGAGCTGCCGCTCGATTGACAGCCGATCTCGCAATCCTGTGCCAGCAGTTCGACCACATATTCGTGATCGGTCACAGTCACGGGGGCAACGTCGCGCTGCAAGCTATACAATCACTCGGAAATCCGAACGTCTCTGTCGCGGCGATCGCAACACCCTTCCTCAAGGTTCGACCTGCTGCCGCCGCTCAAAACCTACGAGTAGCTGTCGCCACTGTCCTGACATTCTTATTCCTAGCCGTTGTGGCCGACGTCATGATTCGTCGTGATTTTTGGGCCGTCGCTACGATTATCGAGTTTGCGGTCGGCGCAGCCGTCTATGCAGTTGCTGTCCTTAGCTCCTCAACATGGCTTCCTATGGTGACAACTGCTCTGGCTTCTCACATGATTGGTCGCAGGGCGCTCTACGAGAATTTACAGCTTGAGCAGCCCATAAGGACGTTGGTTCTGTACTATCCGGTGCAGGACGAAATCACGAAATGGTTCACAAGCGTCCGCCGTCGCACATTGCAGGCCGTGAGATTGTTACGTCGAGCCAGCGCTCGCGCCGAAATCGATTCCGGAAGGTGGCTCGCCAGTTCGCCCAATGTCTTGCCCGCAATCTGGATAGCCATTGCCGGCGCTCTAGCGGTTGTCGTGCAGACGGTAGAGAACATTGGAGTTAAGCGGGCGCTTGCGATTCTTTCGTTGCTCGCATCCGTGGTCGGGCTCGCAATCTTCCTTGTAAAATACGTTCGCGCTGGTGCCTCTGCCGCAGCATGCATAGGACTCATTTTCTTGAACAGTGCGGCCAAGATCGTTTACTCGACGCTCAAGGCTGGCCACATGTTTGATTTTATTTCGGTGACGGTTCGTGCGCGGCCCCTTCCTACCCCATTGGGGTCCCGCTTCCCCGTTACGATATTCGCGATCCCTTCCGATCAAGAGCTCTCATGGTGGGCTACGCTGATCGATCGGCTGACATTCAAGGCCCACCGCCGCATCGTCACAAATGATTGCGGCCTCAAGGCGCTCACTAGATGGATGAACGCGGATACATCCGGCAAAGGCACCTGCTAGCTCGGGCGAATTCCAACTCTGTAGGTAAGTTGGCCGAGTGTCAGCGCCACGGCGCCCGACAGGAGGGCGAGCGAGACCGAAGCGATCGGCCCGGCGCCGCGATTGAAGGCGTACAGGCCGACGGCCACGGCGGCGTAACAGGGCTGCGCAATTGCCGCGAGCCGGAATATGGCTGTGCAAAGGGCGCCCAAGCCTACGAGGTCGAGAATGATGCCGAGGCCGATCGCCATTCGTCGCCTCCTTCGCGGCATGGCGCAGGTTCGCTGCGTTGTTGCTGTTCAGAGTCTGAAAATCGTTTCAGTCTGCACACCTCTGTTCGCAAGAAGTCGCCGAGTCTTTGTGTGAGAAAAATTCGATGCAATCGAGAATGCGCCGCCGACCCACCGGTCGGCGGCGCAAAAATTGGGGTCGCTATTCGGCAGCGACGTCGAAGACGTCGGACTGCCCGGTCGTCGGCTCGTCCGTCCGAAGCAACGTCGGCAACCATCCGCTTGTCGCGAGAAGCTGCTCGGCCGCTTCCGCCATCGGTTGCTTTTTCATGTCGGCGATCTGACGGGCGGGGTCCTCGCCGGCCGCCTCGCGCACGGCGGCGAGGATGTGCGCCTTGGTAACGCGACCGAGATAGGTTTTGACCGTCGCGCGCCATTGTGCGGTCATGTCGAGCGACACGGCGAACGCCAGCCGATCCGCCGTCGCCAGCGCGCGGGGCTTTCGATCCCACGGCTGCTTGACCGCAAAGACCGTCAGCGCCGCGCAATGCGCGAACAGAGCCGCGCGGCTGTCATGGTCGAGCCCGACCACGAAGTCCCAGAGGTGCGCCGCATCCCTAGGCATTTGCACGGCCCAGGCATCATGGCGCTTGGCGAGCGCCATTCCCGCCGCCGTGTCCTCGATCCCCTCCGCATGCGCGCCGAGCGACGCGCTGGTCGGACGAATATCGAGACACGCGCCCTCGTCATGGCCGCGATAGAAGATTTGCGCGGCCAGCGCGTGGGTGACAGCAAGGAACGCCATGTCCGGCTGCTCGCCGAGCGCGAGACGAAGGCCCAACGTGCGGTGCGCCGTGAGGTCGCGGATGAGAAGGTCCGACAGCGGCTTGCCGTCGTCGGCGTCCTCGTCCTCCGTTTCGACGGCGGGGCCGGCGTCCTCGTAAGCGTGATCGCCGGATTCGCTGGTTTCGGCGCCCGTCCTGACGCGCTCGCCATCGTCCACTTGCGGGTCCGGCTGCTTTTCGTCCTCGGCACGGATGAAACCGCGTTCGATGCGCGCGGTCCCGTCGTGGTTCAACACCGCGAATACGCCGCCCCGCGAAACATCGTCGGCGTCATAGACCTGTTGGCGCGCCGACAGGCGGTCGATTTCGGCTTCGAGTTCGCCGAATTTGGCGTCCACACCGTCCGGCAGTTCGTCGGCGCTGCTATGTTCCTCGGACAGCGCGTCGAATTCCGCCTGTACCGCGTCCAGTTTCTCCTGATCCTCCGGCGACAGCGGGATCGTCTGCGGATAGGCGCGCCGCAGCCCATGGGCGTGTGGATAGTCGATATAGGCTTGCGCCCATTTCCAGCCTTCCGCCCGAACCTCCGTCGCGATGGTTTCCAGTTTTTCCAGTGTCAGCCGGTCGAGCAAGGCGCCGTCCTCGAAATAGCCGCCGCCATCCTCCGAAAACAGATCGCGCAGGATCACGCCGCCAGCGTCCGCGTAGGCCTTGGCGCCGACGAACATTGCGCGCCGGTCGCTCGCGCGCACATGGGTTTCGATCATGGTGCGCCGGATGGTGTGCGGCTCCTTGTTCCACGACAAATTGTCGAACACCTTCTCCTGCTTCGCGTGGTCGGCGCTAATCGCGAACGCCATCAACTGGTCGAGCGTCAGTCCGCCGTCACGATAGACCTGCATCAGCTTCGGACTGACCGTGCCGAGGCGAAGGCGCTGGCGCACCACCTGCGGCGTCACGCCGAACCGCGCGGCGATTTCTTCCGCGCCCCACCCCTTTTCCTCGCTCAGGCGCTGAAACGCCTCGAACTGGTCGGCGGGGTGCATGTCGGTGCGCGTGACGTTCTCGTCCAGACTGATTTCGTGCGGATCGTTGGCGGTGTCGAGAACACAGCGGATAGGTTCGCTCTTCTTGATCTGCTTGCGTTTCACGCGCAACAGCTGCGCGAGCCTGCGGCCTTCGCCGACCGTCACGAAATAACAGCCGGTCGCCTCGCCGTCCGCGTCGCGCTCGGGTTCGATGACGAGATTTTGCAGCATGCCCTTGGCGGCGATACTCGCCGCCAAAGCCTCGATGGCCGCTTCGCCGTGCGGCGTCTTGCGCGCGTTCTTCGGCGACTTCTTGAGCTTGGCGAGGGGCACGAACATCTCGGCGCCGCTCTCGGTGATGGTCTCGATCTTGGCAATCATGATCTCTCTCCTATGGGTTGGGGTGTCAGCGCAGCGCTGCGCTGCACCCCTGCCCGTCGGCGAGACCGGGGGCGGCAAGGGCCAGGGCGGACGGGGCGGAGGGGGATCGCCCGCCCGCAGGGCCGCGCCAGAGCGCGGGTCTGCACAAGCGCATGCCCGCTCTGACGGCGTCGCAGCTTTCGGGAAGCGCGGAAGACCGGGGAGACCGCTCGCGGCCGGCGCCGCCCTTTGCGGCGCTTTACCCTGGCGCGCGCGAGGGGCGGAGCCCCTGAGTTCGTCGCGGTGATGACGACATGTATCGAAGCGTGGCAC
>JAJXZC010000161.1:12178-15690 GCA_021780275.1 Pseudomonadota bacterium | reverse complement strand
GGTCTCAAGCAGCTTGGCGAGTTCGGCGGCTTCGAGCACCGTCAGGCTCGAAAGATCTTCGACGATTTTTTCCAGATTGGCCATTTGATCTCTTCCTTTGAAATTGGTCGTGACTTGCTGAAAGTTTGGGAGCCGCCGTCAGGCCGCATCCTTGCTGGCATAGGCAGAGACGACCCGTGCGACCTTGGCGGCCGGTGCGGTCGTAAGCTGCGCGAGCTTTGTCGCCGGTGCCTGGATGAGGCCGATGAGCTTGGCTCGCAATTCGTCCAGAGACGGCAAAGTCGCGAGCGACTTGATCGCCTCGGGATTGAGCGCGGTTTTTCCCATCGCCCCACCGAGGATCACGAGCTTGTCGTTCTCCTTGGCGAAACCGACGGCAACCTTGGCCGCCGCCACCGGATCTTGCGAATAGGCAAGCAATGTCGGACCCTTCAGCAGGCTCGCAATCGAGCCGGCATCGGTTCCGTCCAGGGCGATCTTGGCAAGGCGGTTCTTGGCGACCTGAACGGTGGCGCCGGCCTCACGCATCTGCTTGCGCAGAGTTTGCATTTGGGCGACCGTCAAGCCGGAATAATGCGCCACCACCACCACCGACGTCTTCTGGAAGACCTCGTTTAAAGCAGTGACAGCGGCTTTCTTTTCAGCTCTGTCCACAATACTCTCTCTGTCTCGCGGGCATTGCTGTCCGCTGGTTGCGTCAGCCGGCTCATCGCACGGCGCTACGCCTGTCCTCCGGAACGCTCGGCGCCCCGGACAGAGGGATTCGACCAAAATCAAAGGCTGCAGGAACTGCCGCACCTGCGCTTTCGTATTCCGCTCTGACCCCGTCTATGCTGGCGTTTCCAACACGCCGCCGGAACCGGGAGCGCGTCTTCGACATTAAGCCTTTACGGAGTTTGAACCCCATGCGGGCACCGGCAGTCTCGGACAGGACATGGCCGACTGAGCCGAGAGGAACCTCTGGGTCCATCTCAGTTCACCGGCCATTCCGCCGCGCCTCGCCGCGCTGTTTTCAGGCAGCGTGTTGAAACGCGGAAGCTAAATGGGTACGGGGTTGCGGCTTCTGCCCACAACCCCGAACTATCTATTTAAACGTAACCCTCGACGATGCCAAGGGGCGATTCAGCTTTTTTTCAGCTTGTCAAGCGGCCGGCGGTACGTGTCCCCGGCTGCCTTACACGCGCACCGTCGCCGGATCGACCTTGACCCCTGGCCCCATCGTCGATGAAATAGCAACCCTTTGAATATAGGTGCCTTTCGCGCCTTGCGGCTTGGCCTTCGAGACGGCATCGACGAAGGCCGCGATGTTCTCGACGAGCTTCGCCTCGTCGAACGAGGCCTTGCCGACGCTGCCCTGGACGATGCCCGCCTTTTCCACACGAAATTCGACGGCGCCGCCCTTCGAGGCTTTCACCGCCGCGGCAATATCCATGGTCACGGTCCCGACCTTCGGGTTCGGCATCAGGCCGCGCGGGCCCAAAACCTTGCCGAGGCGGCCGACGAGCGGCATGAGATCGGGCGTCGCGATGCAGCGGTCGAAATCGATCGTACCGCCCTGCACCGTCGCGACCAGATCCTCGGCACCGACGACATCGGCCCCCGCCGCCTTGGCCTCATCGGCCTTGGCGCCGCGCGCGAAGACAGCGACGCGCAGCGTCCGGCCGGTGCCGTTCGGCAGATTGACGACGCCGCGGACCATCTGGTCGGCATGTTTGGGATCGACGCCGAGATTCATGGCGATCTCGACCGTTTCGTCGAACTTGGCACTGGCCCGTTCCTTGACCAGCTTCACCGCCTCGTTGATCGGATAAAGCTTGATCCGGTCGATGCCTTCGCGGCTCTTGACGACGCGCTTTCCAACATGGCTCATGGCTTCACCCCACCACTTCGAGGCCGATCGAACGGGCGGAGCCTTCGATCATTTTGGCGGCCGCTTCGACCGACGCGCAGTTGAGATCGGGCAGTTTCTTGGCGGCGATCTCATTGATCTGCGCCTTGGTCACGCGGCCGACGAAGCCGCGGCCCGTGGTCTTCGACCCCGAGGTGATGCCGGCGGCCTTCTTGAGGAAATAGGTAACCGGCGGCAGCTTCATCTCGAAAGTGAAGGAGCGGTCCTGATAGGCCGTGATGACGACGGGGATCGGCGTCCCCTTCTCCATCTGCGCCGTCTTGGCGTTGAAGGCCTTGCAGAATTCCATGATGTTAAGGCCGCGTTGACCGAGCGCCGGACCGATCGGCGGCGACGGGTTGGCGGCGCCGGCGGGCACCTGCAATTTGATGTAGCCGGCAACTTTCTTTGCCATTTCAAACTCCTACAAGCCGGTCTTGAGACCGGAGTTGCGGATCGTGGTGCGAAAGGGCCTCCCGGCGGCAACCGGGCCTTTCTCCCACGGCGGAAGGGCGAGCCCTTAAGACATCGCCCCGATCGGCGCAAGCGCCGAAGCTCTTAAACCTTTTCGACTTGCGAATATTCGAGTTCGACCGGCGTGGCGCGACCGAAGATCGACACCGCCACTTTGACGCGCGAGCGCGCCTCGTCGACCTCTTCGACCGTTCCGTTGAACGAGGCGAACGGCCCGTCGGCGACGCGTACCGTCTCGCCGATTTCGTAGGAAATCGACGACTTCGGCCGCTCGACCCCCTCGGCCACCTGACCCTTGATCCGGTCCGCCTCGGCGTCCGAGATCGGCATCGGCTTCTTGTCGGCACCGAGGAAGCCGGTCACCTTCGGCGTGTTCTTGATCAGGTGATAGATGTCGTCGGTCAGGTCGCATTTGACGAGCACGTAGCCCGGAAAGAACTTGCGCTCGGAATTGACCTTGCGGCCCTTGCGCACCTCGACGACATGCTCCGTCGGCACCAGGATTTCTTCGAATTTCTCCGCCAGGCCGCGCTGCGCCGCCTGCTCGCGGATCGATTCGGCAACCTTCTTCTCGAAGTTGGAATAGGCGTGGACGATGTACCAGCGCATGCTCATGACGAAACCGGAATGCTCCTCAATCAATGTCCGACATTCAGGATAAAGCGGACGGTGAGCTGCAAAACCTCGTCGACGGCGAGAAAGAACAGGCTCGTCAGAATGACCATCGCGATCACGAGGCCGGTGGTGATCAGCGTCTCGCGGCGCGTCGGCCAAGTGACCTTGGTGGCCTCCTGACGGACCTCTTGAATGAATTGCAACGGATCGGCCATTGTCGCTTAACTACCCGATTGGACTGGAATTTTTCGTCCGGCCGCGGGAAACGCCGGCAAATCGCCGATACCGCACACGGCCTGGGCCAAAAAAGTCGCGGCGCGGAGCCAGCCGGCCACGCGCCACATGTGGACAATATAATGCACGCGGCTGGCGCCGCCAAGCGAATTCTCCGCCGTCCGCAGAGGCGCTGAGACCAGGTGCTCAGATCGAATAATCTTCCTCGAAGGAATGGGCTTTGCGCAACCGGACGAAGACCTGATCCTCGACCTTCAGTGCCAAGTCCCGATAGGCCTGGGTGGTGAGCTCCGCATCCATC